>JALCSJ010000022.1 GCA_022653215.1 Acidaminococcaceae bacterium | reverse complement strand
CATATGCCCCGAATTCAGATGGATCAGAGAGGCAGACTTTTAGACCGCAGAAAGTAAAGAGAGCATGCCAGAAAGGATAGTTCTCATACATATTCAGGCATCTGGGAATACCGATTGTTCTCTCTGAATCCTCTTTAATGGGACGATTGAACAGCAAATCATATTTATAATCATAAATATTTTCACCGGGGGTAACTTTTTCGCCACGGTTAGTAAAGAATTTTTCGCATTTATTACCGGAAAAATACACATTTCCGTTATTGAAAAGATACTTTTTAATATAGCAGTTATTTTCGCAGCCTTTGCACTGGAGCTGTTCATCCGTATAACTTGACACATGAACAAGTTCATCCAAAGTGGCGCTGCCTTGTACACCGGCATTTTTAGAATAAAGAGCACAGCCATAAGCACCCATCATTTCAGAAATATTGCTTCTGTGTACAGTAACACCTGTTAATTGTTCAAAAGCACGTACTACTGCATCGTTCTTCATGGTACCACCTTGAAGAACAATTTGGTTGCCTAATTCTTTGGTGTTCTTTAATTTCAGAACTTTATATAAGCAGTTTTTTACTACGGAATAGCATAAACCTGCGGCAATATCGCCCATGGTTACGCCTTCCCGGAGAACTTGCTTAACTTTGGAATTCATAAAGACTGTGCAGCGGGTACCAAGGTCACAAGGAGCTGGGGCCAGGCAGGCTTCTTTGGCAAAGCTTTCCACCGTGTAATTAAGGCTCTTGGCAAATGTTTCAATGAAGGTGCCGCAGCCGCTGGAACAAGCTTCATTCAGTTCCATGCGGGTAAGAACACCATTTTCTACAAAGATGGCTTTCATGTCCTGACCGCCGATATCCAGAATAAAGGATACGGCAGGATTGATTTTTTTAGCCGCCAGATAGTGGGCAATAGTTTCGATAATGCCATTATCTAGTTTAAAAGCAGCTTTAATTAAATCTTCACCATAGCCGGTGGAACAGCTGCTGTGAATGATGGGATTGGCTCCTACGGCCATACAATCTGCATAGAGCTTTTCCATGCCTTTTTGGACGGCAGCAATGGGATTCCCATCATTGGGAGCATAGTAATTAAAAACAATGTTTTCTTCAGAATCTATGGCTAATAGTTTAGTAGTAGTAGAACCTGAATCAATGCCCAGATAAATATCTTTAGTATTTTTAGTCAAAGGCTTAGTGGCAATGAAATCTATTTCTTTTGCTTTTTTCCAAAGATCGTATTCTTCTTGAGATTTAAAAATAGCAGGAAGAATTTCTTCAACACGGATATTAGGAACATGAGGATCATGTAATTTGGCCAAAATTTTATCCAAAGGCATAGCACCGGTTCCGGAGGCCATTATGGCAGTACCCCAGGCAGGAATCAGGTTTGCTTTGTCAGGCAGAATAAAATTAACATACTGGATATTTAAATAATCCATCAAAGCTTTCCGCAAGGCAGGCATGAAGGATAAAGGCCCGCCGCAGAGGATGATTTTAGGCTCAATCGTACAGCCGTGGCTAAGCGTAGACACAGTCTGGACTGCCACTGCGTGAAAAATAGATGCAGCAATATCACTTTTGCTGACGTTTTTAGCCAAAAGATTTTGAATATCAGTTTTACAGAAAACACCGCACCGTGATGCAATAGAATAAGTGTGGGTGGATTTTTCTGCAAGGCCGTTCATTTCTTCAATAGGTATATCAAGGAGCAAAGCCATTTGGTCAATGAAAGCACCTGTGCCTCCGGCACAATTGCCATTCATGCGCAAATCAGCAGTGCCGTCTTTATGCAGATAAACAATTTTTGCATCCTCCCCGCCAATATCAATCAGCGTGCAGGCCTCAGGATATTTCGTGCGAACAAAAGTTGCAGCAGAAATAACCTCCTGAGTGAAAGGAAGACCATATTTTTCTGCAATACCCATGCCAACCGAACCGGTAATATTCAGCTTTAGACCACTGGAACCTACCTGGGAACGAAGAGCATTAAAAAACTCAAAGATAACAGACATAATATTTGCCTGATGTCTTTTATAGCGTGAAAATATTAAGTTGTTGTTTTGGTCGAGGACTACCATCTTCGCTGTAGTGGAACCGATATCTAGTCCTACGTTAAATGTACTCATAATGCACCCCTATCTTAGCACCCTATATTATAGCACAAATTAAACTTTTGGCTACTGGTTTTGTAGGAATTTAATTTACAAAATTCAAAATGTTAAATTACTTATAAAAGCGGCTGTATGGGGATTTATGGCAACTTAAAAAAATAGCTTATAGAATGTCTTATTCTCATTTTACTTTAATTGTGTTAAAATAAAATGATAACTATAAAAAAGGCGGTTTAGCATGGCAGAAGGAACATCTAGCAAAACAAAGAATCATCAATTTTTGAAGGGAACTATGATTCTGACTATTTCCAGTATAGTGGTTAAAGTCATAGGTGCACTTAATTGGATAATTTTATCACGGGTTATGGGAGGAGAAGGCATAGGCCTTTATCAGATGGGGTTTCCCATTTATTTAATGGCGATAACTGTATCCTCGGCAGGTATACCCGTGGCTATTTCTATTATTACAGCGGAAAAAATTGCCAAGGAAGACTATATAGGAGCCCAAAGAGTTTTTCATGTATCCTGGCGACTGCTTTTCTGTACAGGTTTGTTCTTTTCTCTGTGCCTTTTGTTCGGCGCTAAGTGGTTGGTTGAATATCATTGGATTCGTGATGCCAGAGCCTATTATTCTATTATAGCCCTGGCTCCGGCCGTGTTTTTTGTAACATTTTTGGCGAGCTTCAGAGGCTATTTCCAGGGTTGGCAGATTATGACGCCTACAGCTTGTTCGGAAATAACGGAGCAGTCTGTACGAGTAGTGACCATGATTGTTTTTGCCTATATGTTTCTGCCTTACGGGTTGACTTATGCAGCGGCGGGCGCCAGTATGGGAGCAGGAGCAGGGGCTTTTTGCGGACTTATTGTTCTATGCGCTTTTTATCGTAAACTCAAAAAACGTTTTCATTTAGAAAGCTTGAAACAGAATGCCAATGCAGTAATAGAACCGGCCTGGGATATTATTAAAAGACTGATTAAACTGGCTTTGCCTGTGTCTATGTCTAGCTTAATGCTGCCTATTGTTTCTAATCTGGACCTTTTAATTGTTCCTGCCCGTTTGGAAGTGGCAGGTTTCAGCGTTTCTCAGGCAACTACCTTATTTGGTTATTTAACAGGTATGGCGGTGCCGTTAGTGAATCTGTCCACGATTTTAACAGCAGCACTGGCTATCAGCCTGGTTCCTGCTATTAGTGAATCACGGACACTTAATGATTTGGCAGGTATTAAAGAAAGGACTAAAACTGCTTTCAGAGTAGCGGCTATTATTACTATTCCCTGCAGCGTTGGCCTTTTTGTATTAGGAGAAAAAGTTGCCGGCATGATTTACAATGCTCCGGGCGCGGCACCGGCCATTCAGACCATGAGTATAGGAATTTTTCTGCTGGGACTTCACCAGGTAAGTACAGGTATATTGCAGGGCTTGGGCAGAACATCTATTCCTGTTTACAATATGATTTTGGCAGGGGCATGTAAGGTTTTTCTAAATTGGAATCTTACTGCTGTTTCCACTTTGGGCATCAAAGGTTCAGCTTGGGCTACGGTGGCGGATTTTGGGGTAGCGGCCATTTTAAATCTTTTCTTTATTTATAAGTATACCGACTTTTCCTTGCCCATTATTGGATTAGTGAAAACCGCTATTGCGGCAGGAGCCATGGGAGTTGCCGTAAAAGGCTTTTTGAGTGTTACTTCTGCCTGGGGAGCTTGGAATATATTGGGAGGCATGGTTATAGCAGTGCCTGTTTACTGTATTATACTTTTGGCTTTAGGCGGTATTTCACAGGAAGATTTGGAAGAAATGCCCTTAGTAGGTAAGAAGTTGCTGAACTTAGGCCGCAAAGTCGGATTTTTCAAGAAAAAGTAAAAGTTTGTGAATTTTTTAGGGCAAAGATTGAATTTCCCCGGTAACTGTGCAATAATCACAGTTGAATTTGACTGGAGGGTCAAGAATAATGTTAGGAATCAAGAAACCAATATCAACTGCAAATGTTTCTTTTGTTTGGCCGAAAAAAGACGGCACTATTAAAATTTTTCATTTTGCCAAAGAGGCGATTGTTGCTATTTGCGCTCTTTCTGTTTTTAGCGTGGCAGGTGTCGTGACTTGCGGCAGTTTGCTTTATAATGCATATCAGGAACAGATGGAATTAGACAATTACAGAGCACAATATGGTGTATATACAGAAAAGCTGCAAAAGCTTATGGCAGATAATGAGAAAATGCAAAAAGAACTGGCTCAGGTAGCAGCTCTGGAAAAAGCAGTACGGACGAAGCTTGCCAAAGACGGAGATGGGGTTCCGCGAGGAGAAATTGATAAAGAATCTCAGCGTCTGGACAACGAAGGCAAGGGCAGTGGTAATAGTACTGCGGATAAATTGGATATTTTAGCTGTACAAGAAGAAATTACTGCGAAGAGAATAGCTTATAAAAAAGAAAATTTATATAATATGCTTAATGAATTATCCAATGTGGGTGACGGAACTTTTGGCTGGCCTTTGGATGGAGGAGAAATCAGCTCTTTCTATGGCTACAGGGCTGATCCTTTCGGCTCAGGCGGCGGAGATTTCCATCCCGGGTTGGATATTGCTCAAAGCTACGGGTCACCTGTAAAGGCTGCCTGCGCCGGCACAGTAGAACAATCTGGCTGGAATGGCGGCTATGGACGGTACATTCGTATTGACCATGGCAATGGCACGGAAACGGCCTACGGTCATATGAGCGCTCTGGTTGTTGAACCGGGGCAGAAGGTCACCAAGGGTCAGGTTATTGGTTTTGTAGGCAGTAGCGGTGCCAGCACAGGACCACATCTGCACTTTGAAGTTCTGAAAGGCGGCAATACAGATAATCCTTTGGCTTATGTTAATCCCAAATAAAAAAACGTTGCTGATAAAAAATCAGCAACGTTTTTTATTTAGGATTAAATATTACATTTTTTTCCATAAACCATGGAGATTGCAATATTCGTAGGCTGCTACAAATGTTTCTCCTTTGGCCAGGGCAAAAGTGGTTTCCGGTTTGTCACCGGGTTTAAAAGTATGTCTTTGTCCGCCTAAAGAGGTTTGAATATAAACCCATTGAATATAATGCTTTTCTTCCATAGGATGAAGAGTACTGCCAACTGTAACAGTGACAGAAGAACCTTCAATGTTAACTACCGGAACATGTTTTTCTTGGGCTGCATCAGTTGTGTTAGGAATCAGTTCGGTCATTTTATCTCCGCAGCAAACCATAGGAACGCCACTGTTGTGAATCAGACCGGCAATATTACCACAATGCATACATTTAAAGAATTTTACTTCAGACATTTTTACGCCTCCCCGTCTCCTATATCATTAGGAGAACATATGCTACTTCTGTTGTAGGGCACAATTTTGTGCCTTAGAATCCCTCAATGAATTCATACTAATTCTATCAAGAAAAACAGTTTGTGTAAAGGGTAAGCAAATAGTATAATAAAATATAGTAATGTATAATTGCTTTAAATATAAGATATTTTCGACAATAGATTAAAAAACATTTTGATACATATAATCTAAGAAGGAGCATACTATTGCAGAAAAATACAAATTGGTTAGTAAAGGCAATGTTGGCAGTCTGCCTGGGAGCTCTTTTAAGTGTTTTTGCCGGTTGCGGAAATGCAAAACCTCAGCAAGAGCCAGGCAAAGCTGCTATAGAATATATAACTAAAGATAATAGGATGGAAAGAGTGCTTTTTAATGACGGATTTTTACGATCCACACCGGAAATAACTTCAGGAACCATTGTGTCTAACGTTTATAAGGGCAGTCAGGGCATGATGTATGGCAAAAGGGCTATAAATGGTATGTATTGGGCCAAAGTAACAACTAGGGAAGGAATTACAGGCTGGTACAGTGCCGGGGACGAAAATGGTCAGCCGGCTCATACAGATCTTAAAACAACACAAAAAAATTATAGTATGACTTATCCGGTAATTAGCGGTATTTCACCAGAAGCAGCAGAAAAAATAAACAAAGAGATTACCGACTACATAGAGGCATTTAAATATGTGGCAGGACCGGTAGGAAATACTTTACAGTGCAGAGTTACGTATAATAAAAACCATCTCCTTAGTATTTTATTTACTTCGGGAGCTGTCCTAAACAGGACATATAAGGTAACTGATGTTAATAATTCTGAATTTTGGCAGTCTATTACGAAATATTGTTTTATTCCGGAGCTTCACAGCGATATGCATAAAGAAAATTTAGTGGCGCCTCTTACAGATTTGCAATATGCCATGGTTTTTTCCTTGACAACAGGAAAGCGGCTTTCCTATGATTATTTCTTAGGGAAAAATAAGGAACAGGAAGTTAAGTATTTACTTGCACAAAATAACAAGCAAAACAACATAGTAATGGATTGCTTTTACATTGAATCCGGGAAAAAGCTCTGGGCTTATGTGGAAAGAGACAAAGGACCGGAAACCGGTCGTAAGTTAGTGAATTTAAGTGATTTAGTTGAAAAGCAGTTTTAATATATTTGTAGGAAACAACGGGGAGACGTTTAATGGAGCAAAGCAATCAGTGGAAGAGAACAGTAGCCATATTGTTTGTCAGTGTTTTTTTGGTAGATGCCAGTTATACAATGGTAGTTCCCTTCTTGCCTCTTTTTTTGGTAAAGGAATTGGCTCTGCAGGCAGATAATGCCAAGCTATGGTCAGGTATTATTATTGCTGTTACTTTTGTTTTTGCCGGTGTTATGGGGCCTTATTGGGGTGCCAGAGGGGATATTACCGGGCAGAAGAAAAATGTTTTTAGGGCAGGGATTGGCTTGACAATCAGCTATTTTTTGTGTGCTTTTGTACAGACACCTTTTCAACTTTTCTTGGTGAGAATGGTCATGGGCATTGTCAGTGGTTTCGTTCCGGCCTGCATGGCTATTGCGGGAAGCACTTTGCCGGAAGAAAAGGTAGGCTGGGGCATGGGACTGTTAATGGCTGCAGATGCCAGCGGCAGCATCACAGGCCCGCTTTTGGGAGGGTTTTTAAGTCAAATATTTGGTATGAGATTGTCTTTTGCAGTTTCTTCCATATTTTTGGGCCTTGCCACAATCGCAATTCTCACTATGGTAAAAGAACCGCCGCCGGTACTTAAACCCGGTGTTTCAACGAAGATTAATCCAGTGTCTTTGCTAAAAGATTTAGGGAGCATGCTCAGTAATAAAGTTGTCCTGTCTATTTTGATTCTTTATGCTATAGTTAGAGCATGTACCATGGTTATTCAGCCCCTTTTGTCTTTGTATGTCAATGATGTTATGCAGGGAGCCCCGTCTGCTGTGACCATTTCCGGCTTTATTCTTTCTTTGGCAGGAGTGGCAGGAATTATAGCAGCACCATTTTGGGGCAATCGTGGTCATGATTTTGGTTATGTCAAGGTCTTATCAGCAGTATTAGTATGTGCCGGCTTTATTAGCGTGTTACAAATGGGTATTCATGATATTTGGCTTTTTGCCGGTGTTTATTTTATTTATGGGTTGTTTTTGGCGGGAGCTGCACCCAATATTTTCTCTTTTTTAGTCCAATCCACAGCAACTGACGAACGGGGTAAAGCCTTTGGCCTAAGTACCGCTGCCAGCCAGCTGGGAGGAGCCATAGGACCTATTATAGGTGGCATTTTGGGAACATTTATCAGTTTGGGACATATTATGGGTATTACGGGTTGTATATTGATGTTGTCAGGATTGTATGTTTATAAGAAACAGGTAAAAAAAGCTTAGGTTTTAAACTTCTGAGGAAGTTTTAAATAAATTTAAATATTAAGGAGAACAAACAATGAGTGAAAACAGAAAAATTAGAATGACCACCAGTATGGGAACTATTGTGGCAGAAATGTTTGAAGACAAAGCTCCGAAAACTACCGCCAATTTTATTGACCTGGTTAATAAAGGTTTCTACAATGGTCTGATTTTCCACAGAGTTATTGATGGGTTTATGATTCAGGGCGGAGATCCTACCGGTACAGGCTGCGGTGGTCCCGGCTATGAAATTAATGATGAATTTGGGCCAGGTTTATCCCATGATGGTCCAGGGTATTTTTCTATGGCCAATGCCGGTCCCGATACAGGGGGAAGCCAATTCTTTATTACTTTGGCAGCAACGCCTTGGCTGAATGGTCACCATGCGATTTTCGGTAAGGTGGTAGAGGGCATGGATGTAGTGCAAAAGATTGGCAAAACAGAAACTGATGCCAGTGACCGTCCCTTAGAAAAGGTAGTTATAAAGAAAGTGAAAGTAGTGAAATAAGTGAAAGCTTACGTTTATATGGTCAGGTGCAGAAATAATGCTCTCTATACAGGCTGGACTAATGATTTAACTGCTCGAGTGGCCAAACATATTGGTCACAAGGGAGCTAAGTATACAAAAGCATTTAAAGCTGTTAAATTAGTTTATTTTGAAGAATTAGAGACAAAATCTTTGGCCATGAAACGGGAGTATGCTATTAAGCAAATGAAGAAAACCCAAAAAGAAGCCCTTGTGAAGGGCTTCTTGGGGAATTTTAGGCAAAAAACAGAAAATTTGGTAAAGTGAATAAAAAATACAGAATTACCTTGTAAAAGATTTTTGGGTATGCTACAATGTGAGGGTAGAAAAAACGGACTTAATACGTGTTAGACTTTTGTTAGACATGAATTGTAGTAGGGTTTTTTCGGAAATATTATTTTTAGGAGGCCAAGAAATATGACTGGCAAAGTAAAATGGTTTAATGCAGAAAAAGGTTATGGTTTTATTGAACGTGAAGATGGTGGCGACGTATTCGTACATTTCTCCGCAATCCAAGGCGACGGCTTTAAGACTCTTGAAGAAGGTCAAGCTGTTGAATTCGACGTTGTTGAAGGCAACCGCGGTGAACAAGCTGCGAATGTTGTTAAGCTATAATATATAGACTTAATCGACAAGTAGAACAAAACAAACCAACAATTAGCTCTGAGCTTAGCGCTCAGGGCTTTTGTTCTATCTGGGTATAAATGGGGACTGTATTGCAAGGACAAAAAGTCATTGTATTACAGTCTCTGTTTTTTAAGCATATATTCCAAAAAGGAATTATAAAAATGAAAAACTATAATTTTACAGAATTATTAAAACCATTTAAAATTAGAGGCAAAGGATAAGAAAAAAGAAGAAAAATGCCAAGGTAACTATATTAATGATAACATCAGAAAATAAAATGTGTCAAAAATAATTTCAAGGAGGAATTGCTATGGAAATGAAAAAGTATCCCTGTGTTTATATGCGGGGAGGAACCAGTAAGGCAGTTATATTTCACAAGGAGGATTTGCCTACAGATCAAAAAGAGTTGGATCAGCTCTTTTTAAAGGTTATGGGGACTCCCGATGTTAAACAAATTGACGGCATGGGAGGCACTGTGTCTTCCACTAGTAAAATTGCCATTATTTCCCGGTCTAAAGAACCTGGTGCAGATGTGGATTATACTTTTTGCCAGGTAGATATTAAACAACCCACTTTAGGATGGAACTCCAACTGCGGGAATATTTCTTCGGCAGTAGGTCCTTATGCTGTCGATGAAGGATTGGTCAAAGCCGTTGAACCGGAAACAGTAGTTAGGGTTTTTAATACTAATACCAAGAAAATTATTGAAGAGCATGTACAGGTTAAAGACGGACGGGCAGAAGTATACGGTGATGCGGCTATCCGGGGAGTACCGGGTACCGGTTCCCCCATTAGAATGTATTTCTTGGATCCGGCCGGAGCTGCTACCGGCAAGTTGTTGCCTACCGGTAATAAGAAAGATGTAATTGATGTTCCCGGCTATGGCCCTATTGAAATTTCTCTTGTGGACTGTTCTAATCCAGTAGTATTTATTAGGGCAAAGGATCTGAAACTTAAGGGAACAGAATTAATGGAATTAAACGGTAATAAAGATGTTATGGAACATATAGAACGGATTCGTTGTCAGTGCGCTGTTAAATGCGGATTGGTAACCAACTGGGAGGATGCCAGAACGAAGAGCACTTCAATTCCTAAGGTTTCTATAGTATCGGAGCCACAAGACTACAAAGATATGGATGGCAACCTGGTTAAAGGTCAAGATATGGACCTATGCGTAAGAGCAATCTCTGTAGGCGCAGCTCACAAAGCATATCCTATTACTGTAACAGTTTGCACGGGAGCGGCGGCATTATTGAAGGGAACTGTAGTTAATGAAACGGTTAAGCCTAAAGCTGACCAGCATGTAATCAGGATAGGTCATGCCAGCGGTGTTACCGACGTAAATATGGAAATGGACGGGGATAAAGTTATTAAAGGCGGTGTTTTGCGTACAGCACGGCGCATTATGGACGGTTATGTGTATGTCAGATAGGAGGGAAAATGATTAAATTATATGGTGAACCAACCTATGTCTTGAAAAACCAATGTATTCATGCATCTGATGAAAATGTGGGAATGAGTGCTGAAGAAGCCAGAAAGAACACTATGACTTATCAGGTGCTTAAAACCCATAATCAAGGCACGGACATGAAAAATCTTAATATTCATTTTGATACAATGGGTGTTTACGATAATACTTATGTAGGTATTTTACAAACAGCTATGGCCAGCGGACTTAAGAAATTTCCTATTCCCTGTGTCTTTACAAACTGCCATAATTGTTTAAATGCAGTAGGAGGCACAATTAACGAAGATGTGCATAAATATGCCTTATCTGCCTGCAAAAAGTTTGGAGGCATCTTTGTGCCCCCTCATGAAGCCGTTATTCATCAGTATATGCGTGAGATGATGATTAATTGCGGAGATATGTCTATAGTTTCTGATAGTCATACAAGGTATGGTTCTTTAGGTTCCCTTTCCATTGGGGAAGGTGGCCCTGAACTGGCCAAAGCTATGTTGGGTAAGGGTTACGCATTAAAATATCCCAAGGTAGTAGGCGTTTTTATGACAGGAACGCCAAAACCCTGGGTAGGGCCTATGGATGTAGTCTTATCTATTATTGGTCAAGTATTTAAAAATAATTTTGTAAAAAACTGTGTACTGGAATTTGTAGGACCCGGTATTAAAAATCTTTCTATGGATTTTAGAAACGGTATTGATACTATGACCACAGAATCAGCCTGCTTGTCTTCTTTGTGGGTAACCGATGAGAAAACAGAGGAATATCTGGCTGTTCATGGCAGAGCAGGGGGCTGCTATAAAAAGATGGAGCCCGGTTCTGTGGCATTATATGACAAAGTTGTGGAAGTAGATTTAGATACCATAGAACCTGTTATAGCTTTGCCTTTCCATCCCAGCAATGTTTATAGCCTGGCTGAGGTTATTGCCAATCCTACAGATGCTTTGAATATTATAGATGCTAATGCCAAAAAGACCTTTGAAAACAACAAAAATCTTCATTGGCATTTGGAGGATAAGATTAGAAATGGTAAGTTATATGTAGATCAGGCAATTATTGCCGGCTGCTGTGCAGGATCATTTGAGAATATTTATTCTGTAGGTAAAATTGCCGAGCATCTTAATAAGGGTGTAGGAACCTTTAACTTTAATGTTTATCCTGCCAGTCAGCCTATTATGACTGCACTTATGGAAGCCGGAACTCTGGAAACCTTGATGGATTATGGTGTTAGAGTGAAGACAGCCTTTTGCGGACCTTGTTTTGGTGCGGGCGATACACCGGCCAATAATGAGTTTTCCATTCGCCATACAACCAGAAATTTCCCGAATAGGGAAGGCTCTAATCCTGCTACAGGACAATTTGCTTGTGTAGGTTTAATGGATTCCAGAAGCATTGCAGCTACTGCTTTTAATAAAGGTAAACTGACCAGTGCTGCAGATGCCTGGGAAAACTTTACTATGCCCAAGTATCATTTTAACAGTAAGATTTATGAACATACTGTTTATAATGGCTTTGGCAAAGCGCAAACAGAAACAGAGATGATTTATGGCCCGGATATCAGGGACTGGCCACCCATGACAGCTTTGGCTGATAATTTATTGCTTAAAGTTGCCAGCGTTATTCGTGACGAGGTTACTACTACCGATGAGCTAATTCCTTCCGGGGAAACAGCTTCCTATCGCTCCAATCCCGAAAAAATTTCGGAATTTACTTTATGTAGAAAAGATCCTCAATATGTTGGCAGAGCAAAAACTGTTCGCGAATATGAAAAGGCCCGCCTGGCAGGAGACAAAACAAAAGCAGAAGAATATTTTGCTGTTTTGGCTAAGGCCGGAATCAAAGCTGATCCGGATGATTTAATGAAAAACACAGGTATTGGCAGTGTATTATATGCCAAGAGACCGGGTGACGGCAGTGCCCGTGAATATGCTGCCAGCTGTCAAAAGGTGTTGGGTGGGTTCGCTAATATTTGTATTGAATATGCTACAAAACGCTATAGGTCTAATTGTGTTAATTGGGGAATTTTGCCTTTTACCTGTGCTGATTATAAGATTCAACTGGAACCTGATGAATATATTTACTTGCCCAAGATTCGTCAGCAGATTGAAGCAGGTGCTATAAACATTGAAGCTATAGTTATCAGCAAAGATGGAAATACCCGCAAATTAGCTCTGAAACTTCCTGATGTTACAGAAGGAGAAAAAGAAATTCTCCTGGCAGGCAGTTTAATTAATTATTATAAAGAAAACAGGTGAATATAGGAGAAAATTAAATGGAAAACAATAGTGTGAAATTAGTTTCCTGTGATTTACGAGATGGGCAGCAGGCCTGCATTGCTACTCGTATGACTACGGCAGATATGCTGCCGGTTTTGGAACCATTGGATCAATTCGGCTTTGCTGCCCTGGAAGTCTGGGGCGGTGCGACCTTTGATTCTTGCATACGCTTTCTTCAGGAAGATCCCTGGGACAGATTAAAAACAATAAAAAAATACTGTACCCATACACCCTTGCGTATGCTATTAAGAGGACAGAACTTATTGGGCTATACACCATATCCTGATGATGTGGTTAAAGAATTTGTTACAACAGCGGCAAATGATGGGGTAGATATATTTCTGATTTTTGATGGTTTAAATGATGTCCGTAATGTTAGAACTGCAGCTCAAGCAGCGTTACAGGCGGGAAAGCTTGTGGAAGCTAATATTCAATTTACGTCCAGTCCGGTTCATAATATTGATTCTTTTATAAAAACCGGTGAAGAATATCTGAAAGTGGGGGCAACGGCTTTGCATTTAGAAGACATGGGCGGAATGATTACACCTACGGTGGCGGCAGCTACAGTAAAAGCATTTAAAGAACATTTTAAGGTGCCGATTCATTATCATGCTCATTGTACAGGAGGGATGACTGATATAACCTATTGGGAAGTGATTAAGGCCGGTGCTGACGTTGTTGATGTGGATACAGCAGCCTTTGCCCTGGGCACAGGACATCCGGCGGCAGAGAGCATTATAGCAGTGCTAAAGGGCACTCCTAGGGACACAGGGTTGGACTATAGCAAGCTGGCTCCTATTACAAATTATCTTCAGGGCATAAGACAAAAATATGCCCAATATGCTTCGAAACTCCAAGGCGTTGATATTAACGTGGTTCGTCATCAGATACCGGGTGGTATGCGTTCCAATCTGGAATTCCAATTATCCCAGCTGAACGCGTCGGAAAAATTGCCACTGGTTTTGGAAGAAGTAGTTAATGTACGGAAAGATCTAGGCTATCCACCCCTGGGAACACCATTTTCTCAAATGTGCGGGGCTCAGGCAACTATGAATGTGATGACCGGTGCTAGGTATAAAGTGCTTTTGAAAGAAATAAAAAATTATGTTCTGGGTCAATACGGAAAAGCTTCCGGAGCTATATCAGAAGAACTTTATAAATTAATAGTACGCAATGGGGTAAAACCTATAACTTGCCGTCCTGCAGACCTGATTGTGCCGGGTTTTACCAAGGCACAAGAAGACAGCAAAGAATTTGCCAGGACCAAAGAAGATGTGTTGACTTTTGCTTTATTTCCACAAATAGGCAAAGAGTTTTTGGTGAAGAAATATATGTAGGTATCACAAAAAGAGGCTGTAACATAATGTTACAGCCTCTTTTATAATGTCTTTTTAGCTTTTAGACCTTCCAGTGAGAGTGGAACTGTTTTAATAAACATGAATAGCGATTCCATTTGGCCTTATCTAAATATTTGCTGGCAAAAATGTAGGGCAAGGAAGCACCTACAGCCAAGCCTACTAAAATTAGAATAGCCATGACGCCATTGCTCAAGGCATTTAACAGACTGTCTAAATTAAGGTCTCTAATGTTGATAACCGCAAAAAGCAGTCTGTAAAGGAGTACTCCGGGTATCATAGGAATAATGGATGGAATAACCAGCATGCGGGTGGGGAATTGAATGTGTCTGGCAGTAATCATGGCAAGAATGGTTACCGCACCGGCACCTAAAAAGGACCCTAGTGGCATGGAAACACCACCTATATTAGTCGTTACAATACGAACTGTGCTGGAAATCATACCGCCAATCGCTACATAAGGCAAAATTTTCGGTGGTATGTTAAAAATAATGGCAAAGCCAATCGCAGCTAAGCCGCCGGCAATGGAGTAATGAAATAAATTAGTGTG
This sequence comes from Acidaminococcaceae bacterium, assembly GCA_022653215.1. GTDB lineage: Bacteria > Bacillota > Negativicutes > Acidaminococcales > Acidaminococcaceae > JALCSJ01. The sequence goes on along the minus strand of JALCSJ010000022.1, from coordinate 3,931 downwards.
AGCCGGGACAATAACAATGCTAGAGAAAAAGGCATTGGTTAAAACTACTGATTCTAGAGCCGTTACAACACCTAAAGTTAAACCGCCGGCAATTAATACGCCCATCATAGCTCTGGTTATACCGGAAATAATATGCTCATTGAGGAAATCATTAATAGAGTTCATAAGCGGTATACCGGGAAAGAGAAAAAGTGAACAAGCTATCATAGGATGCCAGGGGGTAATACTCCATGGTATTAAATGGGTAAAGTAAGAAAGAATTGTTGCCGTAAAAGAACCTACGGCAATGGCAATAAATTTATTGATTTCTAAATCATCACAGAGCTTTCTAGCCATAAAACCAATGGCGGAGCAAATGAGACAGAAGAAAAAGGCCATCCAGTCACTGCCAAAGAGCAGGCAAAATCCTCCTGTAGCAATACCGGCACCAATAGCCATTTTAACAGGGGAATAACATACTCCTCGATTGGCTATTTCCTGCAAGGCTTCGTCGTACTGCCAAAGTGTATAACCATCTTCTAAGGCATGCCAACTGAGTCTGCCGATATCCGCAATCGCTTCCAAATCCATAACATGTTTGCGGCATTTACGGAAACATGTAAAAGAGTGGTCATCGTCGCTAACATTAAGCATTAAAGTTGTGTAGGCAATGTGCAGATTAACTTTGTCCCAATGAATACCCATGTATTCAGCAACCCTAATCATGGTGAGCATAATACGATGAGTATCAGCACCATTTTCCATAAGTACTTGGCCGGTGGTTAAAAGTAAATTAAGTTTATAACCGATTTTGGCATAAGTGTTTTCCATAACATCGCTCATCATGGCAGGTGTCATTTTGTTAGGATTAAGATTAGGTGGTGGTGTAGAATCTGCGTAACCACTCATTGTCCAGTCATCGTACCAATCACGTCGTTGTGCTTTGTCTTTTTGTGTTTTTTCAGAATAGTCTTCAGTCATTAAGTGTTTTCCCTCCATAATAAATAGAAAAAAAGCAGAAAAAAGGCATAGCTTATGCTACAATAATTACAAATAAATTATATCAATAAGGAAAATATATGGCAAGAAATATTATTTTATTATAATTTTGCACAAATAGTAAGCTAGGGGGAAATATTTTGGAAAAACATGCTGCTAAGGTTATTATGGAACCAATTGCATATATATATAATGATTTTTCTTCTAAATTCGGCATACCAAGACAAAGCAGATTAGTGGAGAAAATTACCGGAAGAATTGTATTTGCCCATAATTACAGAAATCCTGATGCTTTAAGAGGTTTAGAAGGATATTCCCATATTTGGCTTCTATGGGAGTTTTCGGAAAATATAAGAGAAAACTGGTCGGCTACAGTGCGTCCTCCCAGATTGGGAAGCAATACAAGAATGGGAGTGTTTGCGACGCGCTCACCGTTTAGACCTAATCCTATTGGTCTTTCTGTGGTTAAACTTGATAAAATACAATTAGAAAGTCCGGATGGTCCCTTGCTTTTTGTGAGTGGGGCAGATCTTATGAACGGAACACCTATTTTTGATATTAAACCATATTTGCCACACGTTGACAGTATACCCGAGGCTATGGGTGGTTTTGCTGTAAAAGTTGCAGGCAAGCACTTAGACGTTAATTGCCCGGATGAGCTGCTGCAATATTTACCGGAAGGAAAAAGAGCTGTTTTAAGGGAAATTTTGGCGCAAGACCCCAGACCTGGGTACCAAAATGACCCAAAACGTATTTATGGCATTGAATTTGCCGGCTTTGATGTGAAATTTACGGTAACAGAGAATAAATTGACAGTCATAAAGATTAGCAAACTGTTGTAATGAAAATGTTTTATTGTTGGATAAACCGATAGAGAAATCCTGAGCCTTGGTTTTTCTTTTTAGAAGACGTATAATTAATTATCTTGTGAATGGAGGACCAACATTAATGAAAATTATCGATGCACATATGCATTTTTTTAAAGTAGAAGGGTTTGACCAGATTGCCAGGGAAGCCGGCGGGGAAAATACAGCTGAATATTATATAAAAACAGCCCGAGAAAATAATGTAGTAATGTCTATTGCTATGGGTAATGCTCGCAGTGAGACACCTTTATTTGGCGGTATAACTCCCAGAGTTCCTGATTTAGCAGGGCCTTTTGACTATAAAAATTATAATCAGCCTAAAGAAATAGCTTACTGTGCCGGAGTGGACAGTCAAAATATGACCATGGAAAACGCCGAGGCTACTGCCAATGAATTTCGCCGCTATCTGGAAACACCTCAATGTGTAGGCATTAAAATATATTTAGGATATAACTATGTTTATGCCGTGGACCCAAGGCATTTTCCTCTCTATAGACTGGCAGAAGAATTTGATGTGCCTATAGTTTATCATACAGGGGATTTGGCCGGAGGGCATGGACTATTAAAGTATTCCCATCCATTGACAATAGATGAGGTTGCCAAAGAGTTTCCTAAGGTCAGGTTCGTAATGTCTCACTGCGGCAATCCCTGGCTCTTGGATGCCATTGAAGTTGCGGCTTCTAATGAGAATGTGTATCTGGATTTATCAGGTCTTTTGGAAGGCAATTTTGACGGGGATGTTTTCTACGAAAAACACAAGGACTATTTTTCTTATATTAGAATGTGGCTAAACTATATTGACCGTTATGACAAGGTTATGTATGGCACAGATTGGCCTTTAATTAACATCAAAAGTTATATAGAAATTATGAAACGGGTTATTCCCGAAGAACATCATCAGAAATTCTTCTACGACAATGCCGTAAGAGTATATAGCAAGTTACAGAAATTGTTGTAAAAAGAGACTGTACCACAATGCATCAATTGCCGTTGTGGTACAGTTTTTTTATAGGTAATTTTCTTTCGTTTTTACTAGCTTTTTATTTATATCTAAAGCTTGTTAAAGCTATCAGCACGATGTAGATTTCTAAGCGTCCCAACAGCATACCAACTGTTTCCACTAGCAAGGCACTATTGCAGGTAGTTGGCCCGGTGACACCAATGGAAAGTCCTACGGTGCCAAGTGCTGAGGCAAATTCAAACATAGCCTCCATAACTCCGCATTGAGCTGTTAAAGTCAGCAGTAAAGAACCGGTGATAAATATTATCAGATAAAGAATGACGAAACCACCGGTTTCTTCCCACAAGGCAGAAGTAATGGGGGTTCTTCCTTGTGCCCTGGTATAAAAAGGTGCTTCCACATAGGGGGCAATGGACAATTTCTTTTTTAAGGTAGTCCAAGCCAGACGTAACAGCAAATAAACTCTGGCCATTTTAATGCCGCCGGCTGTAGAACCAATGCCACCGCCAATGAGCATAATAAGAATCAAGACACCTTTGGCGAAACTGGGCCAAGTAGTGTAACTCATGGAAGAGTAACCACTGGTTGATAAAGCGGACACAATATCAAACAGGGCTCTGCGCATACCTTCTGCTAAAGACATATGGAGACCGTTCATCAAAGAAAAGCCTGTTAAAGGCACAAAAACAGCTAGCAGTAAAAACATAAAACGCACTTCGCTGACTTTAAAGAATTGCTGCCACTTTTTCCTGGTTAAAAGCAAAAGGGCTGCAAAGTTAGTAGTGCCAATAAGCATTAAAACAATAGTGACTAATTCAATAGGGAAACTTTTGTATTCACCGATGCTGTCTAAACGAGTGGAAAAACCGCCTGTAGACAGGGAACACATCGCATGGCAGATCCCTTCAAAAAAATTCATGCCTACTAGACGATAAGCTAAGACTCCTGCTACAAGAAACCCTCCATACATAAGAAAAATAGTCTGAGCTGTGGTTGTAAGATTTGGCATTAGCTTATCAGGATGTCCTTCGGCATTATACAAATTCATGGCTTTTTTGTTGGGACTAAGCATAACGATTATCATAATAAAACCAAGACCACCGCAGTATTGCATAAAACTTCTGTG
>JALCSJ010000021.1 GCA_022653215.1 Acidaminococcaceae bacterium | reverse complement strand
ATTGCTAAAATAATTCTGTAAACCGCAAAACCCGTAAGTGAGGATTTGTTTAAAAACTTTATAAACCAGATGATGGAGAAGTACGCTACAACAAAGGCTGTAACAAATCCTATGGCCAGAACCTGCAAGTCAGCCATTCTCAGCATGGCATAACTTTTCAGCAATTCATAAAGACAGGCACAGAGCATGATAGGTAAAGCCATAATAAAAGTAAAATCAGCTCCCGCTTTTCTGCTGACGCCTACCATTAAGGCCCCGCCTAATGTAGAACCACTACGGGAAAATCCCGGCCACAAAGACAAAAATTGATAAAAGCCAATATATAAAGCTTGTTTAATGCTGATGTGATCTACATCTTTAACCAGTTCTGCCTCGTGCCCTCTGACTTTTCTTTCTGCACAAACCATCAAAATGGAACCCAGTACTAAGCCAATGGCTACTGTAAAGGGAGAAAATAAATACTTTTTGATGAACGAGTGAATCACAAAAGCAAAAAGCATGGTGGGCACACAGCCTGCCATAATATGAAAACCGCTGAGTCCCTTATTAATCTGCCAGCCTTCTTTTGTGAAAAACCGCAGGAATTTTTCTTTATACAAAACCAGCACAGACAAAATAGCTCCCAGCTGAATCACTATTTCAAAAATTTGGGCCAGGTTGCCCTTAAATCCAATAATGTTGCCTGCTATAATCATATGCCCTGTGGAAGACACGGGGATAAATTCAGTCAAACCTTCGACAATACCTATTATTATTGCTGCAATATCTTGATTCATAATACATCCTTTCCAATGCCGTAATTAATACATTATAGTGTTAAATGCCCAAAAAATAAAGATGCAAAATTAAATTTTGCATCTTTATTTAAAGGGACAAGATTTGTGCTTAGACAAGGAAAACAGGAGTGACCGTGGAAAGGATAGAACATACCGGTTCATCCTTGTCTCGGGTACTCCTGTTTGACACCGTATAAGTGCAAATATTGTGGTTTTTAATCTCCGAAATTTATACCAATGTGACGCCCGGCACGAATAATATCCGAGTCCACAGGCACAAAATGAGGCTCAGAAGCCGCCTTAGCAATAGGTACAGTTATAATCTTGTCTGCCTGTAAAGCCACCATAACATTATATTTGCCCTTAATACAAGCTTCTACTGCCGCCACACCGTACCTGGTAGCTAAAAGCCTGTCATAAGCAGTAGGAGACCCGCCTCTTTGCAAATATCCCAAGACCGTGCATCTTGATTCGATGCCCGTTTTTTCCTCTATTGCTCTGGCCAGTTTTTCCCCTACTCCACCCAAACGGATTTGTTCAAAACTGTTCTTCACTATTCTGGAAATAGTAATATCACCGCCGACAGGTTTGGCACCTTCGGCTACGGTAATAATACTAAATTGTTTACCTTGTTTTCTTCTTGCTTCAATCTTTTTAATAACGGAATCCAAATCGTAAGGAATCTCCGGTATCAAGATACAGTCTGAGCCGCCGGCAATACCTGAATGCAGGGCAATCCACCCGGCATATCTGCCCATAACTTCCAGCACCATAACTCTATGGTGAGATTCAGCAGTTGTATGCAGTCTGTCCAAAGCTTCCGTAGCCATAGCCATGGCTGTATCAAACCCGAAAGTACGCTCTGTACATGGCAAATCGTTATCAATGGTTTTAGGTACGCCAACAACATTGACTCCGCAATTGGCACTAAGTTCGCTGGCTATTTTTAAGCTGCCGTCTCCGCCAATTACAATTAAACAGTCCACTTTATAAGCTTTAAGATTATTCACTATGACATCTCGCATGTCTTTGTAAATAATCTCACCATTAGCATCTTCTCCTGACGCATAATGAAAGGGATTATCCCGGTTCGTAGTGCCAAGAACCGTACCGCCTCTTGGCAAAATACCCGAAACATCATGGGGAGTCATAAGCTTCATATCCCCTGTGATTAATCCATGGAAACCGTTGGCAATACCATAAATTTTATAGCCATTTTGAAAAGCTGTTTTTACAACAGCACGAATTACCGCATTAAGGCCGGGACAATCGCCGCCTCCGGTCAAAACTGCTAATACACCTGCATCTTTTTTCATAAATTCATTATCTCCGTTTACTTTACTTCCCAAATTTTTAAATCTTCAGCCGGCATTTTAATTGATTCTGTACCGTCAAATTTATCATAGCAAAGGGTATTGTCTTTTACATAGCCGGGCCAAGCCACTACTATTGTAAAATCCTTGCCCAGCTCATTGAGCAATCTTTTGACATCAATGTGAAAAACCGGTACAAAGAAAGTCTGAACTCTGTCCAGCAAAACTACATCTGAATTATAGCCGCTCAAAACTTCTTTCATGATTTTAGAAGCCATTTCGGCACGCTCAGTGGGCAGCAATTCCAAAAACTTCTCTGTAATCAATAAGCGGCAATCAACATAGCTCCACCCTTTGGCCTCTGATGCCTCACGCAGAACTTTGCTTTTACCGCTCCCTGGCTTACCTGTTACTATTAATATTTTCTCCTCACGATCTTGCACGCTGTCAACCTGTTGTAAAAATTCTTCCAACTGACTCATAATACTCGCCCTCCCTATTATTAATCTATTTCCTTACTTTTAATCTCTGTTGATTACTATTTCCACATTTACGTGTAAAATTCCTTTAAAAAAAGATTTTTTGTAATATTTTGCTTTTCTTAGCTCAAACCTGTTACATATTTTTCATTTTTTCCCATATTGCTTCTCCTGCTGCAGGGAAAAGGCTTCATCCAAGAGCCTTCTTAAAACCTGAGGATTATGCTTTCCCGGTATTATACTGGTCATCTTATGCTTTACCCTTTGCAGAGCGTTATCTACAGCCTTAGTCTCTCTGTGGAGCTCTGAAGACATTTCACGGTAGGACATTCCCATAAGATAACAGCGCAAAACATGCCATTCGAAATCACTAAGGACAGAACTGAGTCTTTCTTCTATTTCTTGGTGTTCTTCCTTGGTCAGTAAAATATCTTCCGGATTAATACTGTTATCACCCATATCAAAATCCAGGACCGTTTTGTAAGAACCATCGGTGTAAAGAGGCTTGCTAAGGGAAACATAGGAATTAAGGGGCATATGCTTTTGCCGGTTGGCACCTTTGATGGCAGAAAGAATCTGCCTGGTAACACAAATCTCGGAAAAAGCCCTAAAAGAAGCTAATTTTTCATCCCGAAAATCCCGAATAGCCTTGTAAAGACCAATCATGCCTTCTTGTATGATATCGTCACGATCCGCCCCTACCAGAAAATATCCTTTGCTTTTCATAATTGCGATTTTTTTATACTTTTCCAGTAAATACTCCTGAGCTTTGGAATCCTTATGGTTCTGTGCATAAAGAGCTACTTCTTCATCACTCATATCCTTGAAAGAAACAGGGAACTTTTTTTGAGATTTCTTAGACACAAAAACGCTCCTTCCTCTTCGTGGCTAAACTTAATAAAATCTAATTAAATTATACCTTTTTATCTATACTCCGTCAATTTTTACACATTTTGTTCATTCTTTGCCTTACTACTTCATAAATAAGAATGGCTCCGGCCACAGAAGCATTCAGGGAAGATACTCCCCCTGCCATAGGAATATTAACCAAAACATCACAGTTTTCCTTCACCAGTCTGGTTAAACCCCGGCCTTCTGCCCCAACAACCACCACAATTGGTCCTGTCAGGTTTGCAGAAAAATAGGTTTCTTTTCCTGACATATCAGCACCAACAATCCAAAATCCCAGTTGTTTAAGCTGTTCAATGGTCTGGCTCACGTTGCCGATTTTTACTACCGGCACATATTCAATGGCTCCCGCCGAGGTTTTTGCCACCGTAGCATTTAAAGGACAGCTGCGCCTTTGAGGTAAAAGCACCCCATGCACCCCTGCAGCATCGGCAGTTCGTAATAAAGCGCCCACATTCTGGGGGTCCTGCAGCTCATCCAAAAGCAAAAGAAAGGGAGTTTCCTGTTTTGCTTTGGCACGGGCCAGTACTTCTTCCAAGCTATGAAATGCCACCGGTGATACTTGTGCTGCCACTCCCTGGTGGCGCATACCCCCGGACATGTCCTCCAGCTTTTCCCGTGGCACAAATTCAATTAAGCTGCCGGCCTGTTTGGCAAGCATGGTGATTTCTCCCATGCTGCCGCCCCTGGCTCCGTCCAATACGTATAATTTATTAATGGTCCTGCCTGTTTTTAATGCTTCCAATACTGCATTACGCCCTACTATTATATCTTCATGAATTTTGGCAGGTTGTTGTTCCTGCCTGCCGGTTTTCACCCGGTTGTCTTTCCCCGGTTCTCTCTCTTTTCTGTCTTTGTCATACTTTTTATAGTTTTTTTCTTTCATCTTTCCTCCGTAATTGTTCCAAGGTCGAGCTGATAGCATGAGTGGGGCAGACATCTTTGCAGGCACCGCATCTTATACATTCTGCACTATTGGGATTTTTCCATACTTTTATATCCATGCCGCACACTCGTTGGCAGGCTTTGCATTTAATACACTTTCCCTCATCAACCTTGAATCTGTAAAATCCTACCCCGTTAAAGCATCCATAAATGGCTCCTAAGGGGCACAAATACTTGCAGAAAGGCCGATAAATCTTTATGGCCAGAACTAATAGCAAAACAAGCACAGAAACCTTCCAGAGGAATCTCAGGCCTGCTGCCATACGTAAGCTGCCATTCATGATGACTAAAGGAATCCCTGCCAGCAAGGTTCCGCTGGGGCAGATATATTCACAGAACCAGGGGCTTCCCGTTCCCATTACATCCACTACCAGAGAAGGGAGCAATACAACAAAAATCAGCAGTATAAAATAAGGTAAAATTTTTAGTTTTTTGTGTCCCGGCAGATTTTTAATTTTCTTAAACACCGGAATTTTATAAACCAAATCCTGGACAAAGCCAAAAGGACATAGCCAGCCACAGACTACTCTGCCGAAAAAGCTGCCGAAAATCATTAGCATTCCCAGTACATAACAGGAAAAGGTAAATTTACTGCTATCCAGAACAGCCTGTAATGACCCAATAGGGCAAGAACCTAATGCTCCCGGACAAGAATAGCAATTAAGGCCCGGTACACAAAGGACTTTAGTGGGTCCCTGATAAATTTTTCCTGTTGCAAAACCTTTTCCATAGCCGTTGGTCAGAGCAAACCAGGCGGCCTGAAACAGGTGTCTGAATGTGGATTGCTTAACCAATGCCAATACACTCCAGACAAATATTAACGGCCTTCGTCAGGACTGTTTCGTGCTCTGTGCGAACAATCCCTGCCACCACTAAGGCGATGCCTATAATCAAAATTGCAAAACTTGCAAAATTTTTCTTGGTTCCACTCATTTTATTCACCTTTTTTGTCAATAGACTGAGCATTATTTCTAAGGGATGCTGCTTTAGTTGTTTTATCAAGATAAAGTTCCTTTTGGTGGAACTTGTTCAAAGTACTTCTATGACCAACGCTGACCACTGTGGTCTTGGTTAATTTTTCTAAAACCAAAGAATACATGGCACTTTCCGTCTGTTCATCCAAAGCAGAGGTAGCTTCATCCATAAACAGCCATTCCGGTTCATAAATCATAGCCCGGACAAAAGCCAGCCGCTGTTGCTCTCCTACAGAAAACACATGGGACCAATCCGCTTCTTCAGATAAATATTTGCTCAAATAGCCAATATGACACAGCTCCATAAGATTTTTCAGTTCTTCATCTGTTCTCTGCCTGGTGCCCGGATACAAAACCGACTCGCGTAATGTTCCTAAAGGCAGATAGGGCTTCTGAGGAATAAACATAACCTTGTCCAAAGGTGCCAAAGAAAGTTCACCCTTTACATAAGGCCAAATACCGGCAATAGCCCGGAGCAAAGTGCTTTTACCGCTGCCGCTGAGGCCTTTGATGATAACATTTTCCCCGGCTGCTAAAGTTACATTAATATTTTCCAAAATAGCATTACCATTAGGCAAATCCACTTCCATATCTTTTAAAACCACTTTACCTTCATCGGTAATATTTCTGCGTAAATTAATTTGAGGGTTCTCTGCTTTTACTACTTGCATGTGAAGACCAAAACCGGTTAACCGGTCTACTACAGCCTGCCATTCAGCTAAGGATGCGTACATATCCACAAAGTAAGACAAAGAGTCCTGTACCCTGCCAAAAGCCGTGGCAATCTGCATTAAACCGCCCAAATTAATATTTTTGCTTAAATACCTGGGCATAGTCACAACAAAAGGAAAAATAATGGCAATTTGGGAATAACCCGCATTAATCCAAACCAATTGTTTCTGCTTTTGCACGATTTTCCAAAAATTAGCCAAAAGTGTTGTAAAACGTTTTTTCAGCACTCCTGCTTCCTGTTGTTCCCCGGAATAAAAGGCAATGCTCTCGGCGTTTTCTCTCATACGCATCATACCAAAACGGAAATCGGCCTCGTAACGCTGCTGAACAAAATTTAAATTAACCAGTTTGTGACCGACTTTATGAGTAATCCATGTGCCGATAATGGAATAGCCGAAAGCCACCCACACCAGATAGCCCTCAATGTTGAATTTGATGCCGCCTAAAGTAAAAGCTAAAGGCCCTGATAATTTCCATAAAATAAACACGAAAGAAACCAAAGTACAGAAAGCCTTTAAAATACCAATAGAAAAAGTAATAGTATTGCTGACAAAGAGCTTGACGTCCTCACTGATACGCTGATCCGGGTTATCAGTATCCACCCCGAACATCTGCAAACGATAATAGGTCTTATGCTGCAGCCATTCGTCGATATACTGATTGGTCAGCCAGCGACGCCAGTTAACAACCAGCACCTGTTGTAAATAATAGGAATACACCACCAAAATAATGTAGATAAAAGCCAGTTTGGTAAAGCGCCATAACTGATTAAATATTTCCTCTTTTTGATAATTTTGCAAAGCAGTATAAAAAGCATTGTTCCACTCATTCAACAACACCAGCATATAAACTATGCCTAAGGTTAAAGTAAAGATGGCAATCAATAGCACGAAAGCTTTCTTTTTTTCTTCACTGTGCCAATAACTTTTGGTTAGGTTCCAAACTTGTTTGATAAAATCAACGGATATATTTTTATTTCTCAAAATTTCTGCTCCCTGTTAATTCTTAATTGACGGTGAGCACTAAAAATGGGAGGCCATGCTCGACCCAGACGCGGCGGAATGCCGTCGGGATAGTAGCCGACCTTTTAGTGTCGCCGTCAGTATAATTTCTCCACTTAGCTTACCCATTATTATACTATACAAAAAAGAGTTGAGCTAGGCTCAACTCTTTTTTGTTGATTTTATTTCACATCTCCGGCGGGTTTATTTTCCGGATTATCATCTATTACTTCATCAACATTTCCCATTTTATGATCTCTATGGAAAATCTTCTGCACCACTAAGAACAGTACAGGAACGAAGAACAAGCTGTACAAAATACCTAAAATCATACCACCGATAATAGCAGTACCAATGGATGTTCTGCTACCGGCACCGGCACCAGTGGCTATAGCCAAAGGTACAGAACCGATAATGGTAGAAAAGGCAGTCATCAGAATGGATCTGAAACGCGCCCTTACTGCATCCATAATGGCAGGCAGCACAGCCTTGCCGTTATCTACGTTCATCTTAGCATATTCAACAATCAAAATGGATGTTTTGGCTGACAAACCAATCAGCACAATCATACCAATCTGCATGTAAACATCACTCTGGAGTCCTCTAAAGTACTGTAAGGATACGGTACCCAATACAGCAGCAGGTATTGCCAAAATAATGGACAAAGGCAAAGACCAGCTTTCGTACAAGGCCGCCAGCACCAAAAATACGAAGATTAGAGAAATGCTGAAAACCTTAGCAAAACTACTGCCGGAAGCTTTTTCATCACGGCTCTGATCAGTCCATTGATAGGTATAACCTTCAGGCAAGTTTTCTGCCATAACTTCTTCCACGGCAGTCATAGCCTGACCTGAACTATATCCAGGTGCCGGAGCCCCGGAAATTTTGGCACCGCTTACACCGTTAAATCTAGTAATGGCAGCAGGAGCAGAAATAGCTTTACTCTTAACTAAGGTATTTAAAGGAACCATGGCTCCGTCATTACTGCGGACAAACAAAGAGCTTAAAGCTGTTGTATCCGTTCTGTAAGGAGCTTCTGCCTGCATAACCACTTTCCAAGTCTGACCAAACCGGTTAAAGTCATTGACTTCGGAACCGCCCAGGTAAGCCTGTAAGGTAGTAAACACCGAAGATATGGGCACATTTAAGCTTTCCGCCTTTTCTCTGTCTACTTCAAACTGATAAGATGGCGTATCACTGTTAAATGTACTATAAGCATTGGCTACTTCCGGTCGTTTGTTTAAAGCGCCTAAGAGTTTTTTAACATCTGTAGACATTTGGCTACTTGATACACCAGTCATATCCATAATGTACAAGCTTAAAGAACCTGTATTGGACATACCTGGCAAAGTAGCAGCATTAAATGCCATTACATTAGCTGCGGGAGTTTGTGGCCCTAGCGCATTGGCCTGATTAATAATACTCTTAATACCTAAGGCCGCAGTAGTTCTTTCACTTAATTCATCGGCTTTAACAGAAACCATGCCGGCATTAGGTTTGCGGGCATTGGACAAAATATCAATACCGGTAACTTCAATAACGTGCTTCACACCGGGAATTTTTTCTACTTTTTTCTGTAATTCATCCAAAACTTGCAGCGTTCTGTTAGAGGCCGCAGATTCCGGAAGATTAAAAGCTACCAAAGCAAAGCTTTGATCCTCATCCGGAACGAAGCCGCTGGGAATAATCTTGTAGAAGCCAATAATTAAGACCACAATAACCAACAGGCTGCACATACTAAGCCGGAAATAACGAAGTAATTTTTTAACAATCTCAGCATATTTTCCTGTAGACTTTACAATCATGCTATCAAAGAAATTAAACAACTTATTAATAGCACCTTTATTATCTCTGGCTGTCTTAGGTTTCAGCACCAAAGAACAAACAGCCGGGCTTAAAGACAGGGCAACCACCGCAGACAGGGTCAAAGCCACCGTAATAGTTAAAGCAAACTGCTTGTACAAAACCCCGGTAGTTCCCCCTAAAGTTGCTATGGGCAAAAATACAGCCAGCAAAACGAAAGCCGTGGCTACAATAGGTCCGGAAACGGACTGCATAGCTCTATAGGTTGCTTCTTTGGGTGACATACCATAAGCTTCGATGTTATGTTCTACAGCTTCTACTACTACTATAGCATCATCCACAACGATACCAATAGCTAAAACCAAAGCAAACAATGTCAATGTGTTGATTGTAAAGCCAAAAATTAAGAAGGAACTAAAAGTGCCTAACAAAGAAACAGGAATAGCCAAAGTTGGTACCAAAGTTGCTCGCCAGCTTTGCAGGAACAACCAAGTAATGAGTACAACCAAAACCAACGTTTCTAAGAAAGTATAACCAACTTCTTTTAAAGACTCTTTTACATAGTCAGTATTATCCTGTACGATAGTTAACTTCATATCAGGAGGGAAATCTTTTTCAGCCTCAGCCAAAACTTGTTTTACCTTGGAAACAGAGGTTAAAGCATTAGCATCTGTATTTAAATAAATAGGATAAATTACAGAACTCTGTCCATCTAATTTACCTACAATGGTATCATCACGAGGTCCCAGCTCAATACGAGCCACATCTTTTAATTTTAAAACAGCACCATTAACATTGGTTAAAATAATATTGCCGAATTCTTCAGGAGTTTCCAAACGCCCTTGGACACGGGCAGAATACTGGAATTCCTGTTCTTTCTCGGTAGGTCTGGCACCAATGGAACCAACGGGAGCCTGAACACTCTGGCTCTTAATAGCACTGCTCACATCCGTAGCAGTGATACCCAGCTGAGCCATCTTTTGTGGGTTCAGCCAGACACGCATGGACAATTCCGGTCCAAATTCATTAACTTCAGATACACCATCTACACGTTTCAAAGCATCTACGAAGTGAGTTGCGCCATAGTTCTTTAAGAACAAGGAATCATAAGTATGATTAGGTGAAGTTAAAGCGAAATACATAATGGTTTCTGCAGACTGCTTGGTGGTAGTAATACCATAGGCAGTTACTTCCGAAGGCAGAGAAGAATTGGCCTGGGCCACACGATTCTGTACCTTTACAGTAGACATATCAGGATCAGCACTTAAATCAAACATTACTTCCAGAGAATAGTTACCATTGTTATCACTGGTAGAACGCATATCTATCATTTTATCTACGCCGTTAACTTTTTTTTCAATAGCCTGGGCCACAGATTGTTCCAAAACTTCAGCGTTAGCGCCTACATAGTTGGTGCTTACTCTAACACGAGGATTGGAAATCTGCGGATACTGAGCAACAGGCAGCGTATAGGCCGAAATAATACCCAAGAGTGCTATGATTACTGACAGCACACAGGCAAATACGGGATGATCAATAAAGAACTTTGCCACAATTTATACCTCCATTTTTTCCACTACTTTTGTACTCAGGAAACTTTAGTTAGATTTGGTATCCCCGGTATCTAAATCTTTTTCCGTAATCATTTCCGGTTTTACAGAACTACCTTTGGCAACTTTTTGAGTTCCTTCTACAACAATAGTTTCAGTGCCGTCCAGGCCACTTTCTACCATCCACAATCTACCTATTCTGACCCCTAATTTTACTTCACGCATTTCAATCTTGTTCTCACTATTAATAACATTCACAAAGTGTTTATACATTAAATCTGTTACAGCACGTTGAGGAATTAAAATAGCATTAGGTCTTGTGGAACCCACTACTGTAATTCTGGCAAACATACCGGGCAGCAATACTCCGGTAGGATTGGGGAACTGAGCCTTTAAGGTCAAAGTACCGGTAGTGCTGTCCACGCTTCTGTCAACTTGGTTAACAGTACCTTTTTGAGGATAAACGCTGCCGTCACTTAATTGAAGAGTAATATCTTTTAATTCTCCACCATTAGCAGTATTACCGTTCATTAATTTTAAATAATCATTTTCAGCCAAGGAGAACTTTACTCGCATAGGATTGCTGTTAGAAATTGAAGTAAGTACAGTTGTTTGCGCTGTAACTACAGTTCCCTCGTTCAGGCAATTGGTATCTACTTTGCCAGCGAAAGGAGCCACAATATTGGTTTCTCCCATATCTACCTGGGCAGACGCAACCAGAGCCTCTTGAGCAGCAACGCTTCCCTGAGCCTGCTGAAGCTGCATATTGTAATTGTCCAAGGTCTGTTTAGCCACTGCTCCCTGGTCATACAAAGTCTGATAGCGAGCCTGGTCTCTTTGTACATTAGCCAGATTAGCCTGGGCATTGGCCAGATTAGCCTGAGCTTGCAAAACAGAATTTTGGTAATTTCTGGGGTCTATAACATACAGAAGCTGTCCGGCTTCTACTACATCACCGCCATTAACCAGTTTTTGTACAATAGTACCTGTAACTCTGGATTTGATCTGTACTTCATCTTTAGCTTCCACAAAGCCTGTGTAGTCATAAGTCAAGGGAGTATCCCGTTTAATAACCTTCATGGCTTTAACATTTACTTCTTTAGCACCTGTCTGAGCCTGTTTCTTCCCGCAACCTGCCAGGTTAATAACAAACAAACAAGCCAGGCCCATGGTTAAAATCTTCTTTTTTGAAATCATTACTGCAACCTCCTGCACAAACTAGTTATTTTCACTTTAAGCTGATAATAATTCTTTGGATTAAGCTACTTTACCAAAAAGACATAGTTATAGCTAAAGTCTAAATCTTGTATATTATATCCTAACTTTTTTCAAGTTGCAATTCCCGTTTTTCAGCAATTATTTTTCATTTTCTGCTTTTTTCTCTTTTTTGCTTTCTTTTTCTTTGATTGACTGGTCAGTCACTATTTTTTCCTGCAATTTATTCTTGCTTAAGTAAGTACTGTACACTTTGGGCTCCACATCGAACTCTTTCCCGTCATTATATAGCAAAGCCAGAACGTTGCCGTCATAATAATATCCATAAATATCATCTTTGGTAAAAGCTATATTTTCCCTGCTAAGCATGTTCTTAACCTGATTCCAGAATTCACCAAAAGGTCTTACCATTTTATCCAGGGGCATATCTTCCCCTGTAGCCAAGTTGAAGTTATATGCTTCTAAAACAGGAGCACTATGGTTTTCTTTTACTACTGTACCTTTAAATAAAACACTGGCATATTTGTTACCGGCATATTTTATTTCATAGTTAAGCTCTACCTGACCACCCTTACGCACTTCATCCAATACATTTTTGGCAAAATTTTCCAGTTGGGAATTGATTTTCCATTGCTCAGGTCCCACTATTTTTACAAAACGGGGATAAATTACTATATTGTTGTCTAATTGAGCACTCTGGCTGGTAATCTCATAACCGCTCATGCCTTTAACCGGCAGGTTGGTATTATAGGTCTTTTTTGAATAAAGATTAGTTTGAAAAGAAACTTTCTTCTGCTGCCAGGTTCCGGCTCTGTATTCCCAGACAGCCCGAACATAGCCCAGCACATCGTCATTGGTGGTTCCCACTACCTTTTGGGTTGTAATCACATCATCGATACCATCTTCATTCAGATCCAGGGTAACTAAACTGCCCAATCCCAAAATAAAAGGTTCTATTCCCGAATCTTTTAGGGAACCGTCTTTATTGTAAACATTAAGATGTTCATATGTTTCTTTTTTGTCGGTCAGATCAACAATGACCTCTTTACTTATCGAAGGGAAATACAGTCTTGCCTTGAAATCAGGCAAAAAAATTCCCTGCATACTTACTCCCCTATTATCATCTTTGGTAAATATTTCTCTGGGATTTTTGTCGCTGAAATCCAAAATTCTATAGTCATTAACACCCTCTTTGCCACCTGAAGGTGCTGTTATCAATATGTTTTGCACATCATTGCCTGTTACGTCCGTAAGGGATAAATAGGCATTATACCCACCTAAATCTTTGGGTCTTATAAAGCCTTTTACTTTATCGGTAGCAGGATCTTTGCTGACTACATATAAATCACCCATATAGCTTGATTTATTCACTGCCGAATTACCCATGAGCATAACGATTTCGTCTTTTCCGTCCCCATCTATATCATCCTTGACCTGGCTGAGGATTTCTCCTCTTTGCAGCACAGGATTCACCAGCCTGATACTTGGTTTTGACCTAAGTTTTACGGGCACATTTGTAGCCACAACATTCTTATGCTCTGTGGTCTTATGACTATCTGTCTCTTCTGCGCCCTCAGACACAGGGCAAAGAGCTAAACTTAATATTCCTGCTAAACCCAAAATTATAAAATTTTTAGGTATAATTTTTTTAATCATGCCATAACCTCCAATTTTTCTATTCCTTTATTATACAATGAAACTATAGCTTTGAGGAAGAAAAATTAAAAAGAGTCCATAATAAAGCCAAAATAAAAAAGCAGACTATCTATTCGATAGTCTGCTTATTAACCTTTAATTAGCCAATGATACCGCGCATTTTAATAGGTTCAGCCAAAGCTTCCAAAGCAACGATGTATGCGCCAACACGCATAGTAGTATGATACTTTTCAGCAGCATCATAAATCTTGTTGAAGGCCTTAACCATCATTTTTTCTTGTCTTTCAACAACTTCTTCTTCAGTCCAGAAATATCTGTACAGGTTTTGTACCCATTCGAAGTAAGAAACAGTTACGCCACCGCCGTTAGCCAAAACATCGGGAACAACAGGGATACCCTTCTTCTCCAAGATAACATCTGCATCAGAATCGGTAGGACCATTAGCAGCTTCAACAACAATCTTAGCCTTAATGTTGTTAGCATTCTTGCCGGTGATTTGTAATTCCATAGCAGCAGGGATCAAAACAGTAACGTCTTGTTCCAGAACTGCTTCGCCGCTGATAGCTTTAGCACCGGGATAGCCGGCGATAACGCCTTTATTGGTCTTAGCATAAGCTTCCAGTTTATCAGGATCAAAGCCGTTAGGATCAACCAAACCGCCGCTGATATCACTGATAGCAACAATCTTTAAGCCAGCAGCTTTAGCACATTTAGCAGTCCAGCTGCCAACGTTACCAAAACCTTGAATAGCTACGGTTGCATCTTTAATTGCAATGCCTTTTTTCTTTAAGATTTCGCAAACTGCGGTAATAACACCACGGCCGGTAGCAGAAGTTCTGCCCAAAGAACCGCCCATGCTTACTGCTTTGCCGGTAATGAAACCAGGGCAGTATTGGCAGTTAATCTTGCTGAATTCATCCATCATCCAAGCCATGATTTGAGCATTGGTGTTCATATCAGGAGCAGGAATATCTTTCTTCTCGCCGATAAGAGGAGCAATTCTGTCAATGTAACCACGAGTAATTCTTTCTAATTCGCCTGTGGATACTTTGCGAGGATCAACGATAACGCCACCTTTGCCGCCGCCATAAGGCAAGCCGGCAATTGCGCATTTGCAGGTCATCCAGAAACCTAAAGTCTTAACTTCATCTAAGCAAACGTTCTGATGAAAACGCACGCCGCCTTTGCCAGGACCAAGGATAGTACTGTTCAAAGAACGATAACCGGTAAATACCTTTGTAGTACCGTCATCCATTCTAACAGGGATGCTTACCTCTACTGTGCGTTCAGGTTGCTCAATAACAGCCTTTGCATTAGGATCCAGGTTGATTAACTTGCTTGCTTTTTCCATAGGAATCTTTGCCATTTCAAATAAACTCATTGTGTAACGCCTCCTAAAATATAGTGTTTAGTGAACCTTACGAGTACATTATAACACTAAAACTGCAGTTGTGCATACTTTTTTGTATTTTGTATACAATTTCGTGCAATTTCTTTTTTTCCTTAAAAAAAGGGGCTTTTTAACTGTTTTCTGTAACAAATTGTGCATAAATTTTACCAAAGTTTACACCACCCACAACCTTACCTGCATACTGTTCCGGCAATGATTTAACAGCATTGGCTAAATGAATGGACGTAATGCCATATTGAATGGATAACCAGGCTTCCATAAAGGCCGCCAAATGGTCGCAGCCCCTGATAATTTTCCCATCAACGGGAGAAAAGCGGTTTTTATTGTACTGGGCGGTAATATCCCCTTTAACAATCTGTCTTTCCCCTTTTACTAATATTTTATTATCAAATTCGTCCACCGTATAGTTAATTATGTCTTTATGCCACTCTGTGGGCAACAAAGGCAGAATCTGTTCTTCCAGCTGACGCTGCTCGATTTCCTTAATAATTTCATCTAAGCCTTCCACAGAACGCTTAATAGGAGAAATAATATCCCTGGTCAAAACCTCCGGCAAATCATGCCACAAACCACCGAGAAAATCGTTAACCAATCTTGCTTTGCAGGCCCCTACCGACAAGGCGCATAAATAAGACAAAACCGCCACCACCAGTACATGACCCATTACAGAGGTTTCCGGTACTCTGGGGGACTGGGACCAGCGTTCTTGAAAGCGCAGTTTTCCTATTAAATCCACAAATTTTCTGGTTTTACTGTTAAGGGCTATTTTTTGTACTCCTGCCAAATCGCTGTATTCCTCTACTTCTTCGGCAATGGCTTCCTTAATTTCCTCTACGCCGTAAATACCTTGATTCAAATGATAGACAATACGAAATTCCCATTCCGTTGCCAAATAATGAGCTGCGCTGATAAGCTTCTTCTCTAAGGGATGGGTGTTTTTGTCAAAATAAATCTGCATTCTGTCCATGAATTTTGTATTGGTTAAAGACGGAATCCGCCGTTCCATTTCCGTATAAACCCATTTATTCAGCTCCGGCCCTCTTTGTCTCATTAGTTCATGGAAGATTGGCGGTTTAATATCTGTGAGAATAATTCTATGAAGGAATTCAAAAATACCTCCTTCGATTAATTCCTGCCAATCCAGTTTAGCTCCCTGGTCCTGTTCTTCATAACGGGCCAGAATATAAAGAATCATCATTTTGTGAGCCTGTTTATCCAGTTCAGTAAAACCCTGGGGCCTAATATGGTCATTCCAGCGTTGAATATGAGCAGCTTCATACATAAATTCCAATAAATCTTTCGGTAGAACTATTTCAGCAGTATTTTTCTTCATAAAACCCTCCCTTTCTCAACATAACTTCATTATACTCTATAAAAAGAAAATTTTTCGTAAATTCCTGTATTTTTTCGTGTGTTTTTGTTATATTATGCTATAATAAGTTGAATTTATTGGAAAG
Source organism: Acidaminococcaceae bacterium (assembly GCA_022653215.1). Lineage (GTDB taxonomy): Bacteria > Bacillota > Negativicutes > Acidaminococcales > Acidaminococcaceae > JALCSJ01. The sequence goes on along the minus strand of JALCSJ010000021.1, from coordinate 2,447 downwards.
GTTGTGAAAATTAAAAGATGGAAGAGATGGTACGTTTAGAACATATCACCAAAAAATTTGGTAATAATATTATAATCCCTGATTTTAATATCACTATTTACGACGGAGAATTTATTACCTTGCTGGGGCCCAGTGGTTGTGGCAAGACTACACTTTTGCGCATGATTGCAGGTCTGGAGACTCCTACTTCCGGCAAGATTTTTTTGGCTGACCAGGACGTAACTTCCCTTGCTCCCTATAAGCGTGATGTTAACATGGTATTCCAGAACTATGCTCTTTTTCCGCATATGAATGTGGAAGACAATATTCGTTTTGGCCTCACCATGAAAAAAGTGCCTAAGGAAGAGCAGGAAACCCGCATTAATCAGGTTCTCTATCTGACACAGTTAGAAACTTTCCGTACCAGAAGCCCCTTGCAGATGAGCGGTGGTCAGCAGCAGCGCGTAGCTATTGCCAGAGCTCTGGTCAATAATCCTAAAGTTCTTTTATTGGATGAACCTCTAGGCGCACTGGATTATAAATTACGGAAAAAGATGCAGCTGGAATTGAAAAATCTCCAACGTGGTCTGGGACTGACCTTTATTTATGTTACCCATGACCAGGAGGAAGCTTTGACCATGAGTGACCGTGTTGTTGTAATGCATAACGGCGTTCTTGAGCAGGATGCTTCTCCCGATGTTATTTATCATGCTCCCAAATCCAAATTCGTAGCCAGTTTTATCGGTGAAAATAATTTCTTTGATTTAGACGGGAATAAAGCATTGGCCATTCGTCCCCAAAAGATTCAGTTATGCAAAGAAGAAGACGAAACCAGTGCCGGAAATAACAAGGTAAAATACGGGACAATTGTTGATGTGGTTTTTTGCGGTACCATTGATAAAATATATGTCCGCATGGATAATTCCAATGATACCGTTGTTGCCTACCAATATTTAAACGACACCATTCCCTGGAAATGTGATACTCGGGTAGGTGTCTGGTGGGAGAAAAAAGACGAGGTCATAGTGGAGAAATGAAAAAAGGAAAATTACTGGTTCTCCCCGGCATGATGTGGTTAGCCATCTTTTTTGCTTTGCCCATGCTCATTGTTGTTGCCGTTTCTTTTGCCACCCGCAATTCTTACGGTCAAGTTATTTTTAATTTTACTTTGGCCAATTATCAAAGATTCTTTGAGTCTTTATATTTGCGGATTTTTATTACAACAATTTTCACCGCCATATTCACTACGGTCATTACGTTTTTAATGGGTTACCCTTTAGCTTATACTATTGCATTTTTGCCCAAAAAATGGCAGCAGCCCTGTTTGATTATGGTTATGATTCCCTTTTGGATTAATTTTTTAATCAGGTCCTATGCCTGGGTTATTATTTTAAGATCCCAGGGAATTATCAACACCTTCTTAATGAAAGCGGGCCTAATCGTCAAGCCTTTAGCTTTGCTCTATAATGACTATGCAGTTATGCTGGGTATGATTTATGCTCTTGTGCCGTTTATGGTTCTGCCTATTTATGTTTCCATCGAACAGTTGGACAAACGTCTTTTGGAAGCAGCCAGTGACTTAGGAGCTCCTCCTATGACTGCTTTTCGGAAGATTACTTTTCCCTTAACGGTTCCGGGTATTGCCGCCGGTTCCATTTTGGTTTTCATTTCTTCTCTGGGTATGTTTGTAGTTCCCGATATTATGGGCGGTGCTAAGAGTGCCCTGATTGGCAACATTATCCAAAATCAGTTTCTGGCAGCCAGGGATTGGCCTTTTGGCAGTGCTTTGTCCATTGTGTTAGGTGTTCTTGCCCTGATTTTAATTATGCTCTACTACAAAGTTCTGGAAGGACAGAAGGGGGGAACCAACAATGAAAAAGAATTGGCATAGTGCTGTTCTGGTTTCTTATTCTTTAGCCATTCTGGCATTTTTGTACCTGCCTCTGTTAATTTTAACTTTATACTCTTTTAATGATTCCAGAATGAATGCTGTATGGACAGGTTTTACGTTTAAATGGTATACCGCGCTGCTTCATAACCGCCGTGTTATTGAGGCTTTGACCAACAGTTTGATTATTGCCTGTATTTCTACTTTTGTTTCTACTACTTTAGGGACCATGGCAGCTATTGCTTTAAACCGTTACACTTATAAATTCAAAGGTGTTATCAATGGTCTTCTTTACCTGCCTATTTTAATTCCGGAAATTGTTATGGGTTTGTCCCTCTTGGTGCTTTTCTCTCAGACGGGAATTCCTTTAGGGAAAAATACTTTGATTTTAGCGCATATAACTTTTTGTATTTCTTTTGTTATCATTACAGTAGGTGCCAGACTGGAAGGACGGCGTTTTGATTTGGAAGAAGCGGCCAGTGATTTATATGCTACTCCCTGGCAGGCTTTTCGTTATATTACTTTGCCTTTGGCTTTGCCGGGAATTATTGCCGGCGGTCTGATTGCCTTTACTTTGTCC
>JALCSJ010000020.1 GCA_022653215.1 Acidaminococcaceae bacterium | reverse complement strand
ACCAATGGCGAAATCATCGCCATTGGTGCCTGTCACTTTTGGCGACGCTCATACTATAAAAGACAGCTGATTCCTCAGCTGTCTTTTGTTACTTTATAGCTTCCAAAGTTTTCTTGGCCGCCTGTTGCTCTGCTTCTTTTTTGCTATGACCGGAACCTGTGCCAAACTCCTTACCATTGATTAAAACCCGCATAGTAAAAGTCTTGGCATGGGCAGGACCCTGAGCTGAAAGTTCTTCGTAAGCAATCTCAGCCACACCCTGCTTCTGGACCTTTTCCTGAAGCCTGGTCTTGTAATCCAGCTCGAGACCATCTTTTGCCAGCTCGTCAATGTTTTTCAGCATAACATCATACAAGAACTTTTCTACCTTAGACAAACCTGCTGCCAAATAATAAGCACCGATTACAGCCTCAAAAGCATCTGCTAAAATCGAAGGATTGTGCTCTCCGTTAAGGTTTAGTTCACCCTTACCCAAGAGCAAATAGTCACCCAGATTAATACCATTTGCCAGATATGCCAGTGTGCCCTCACAGACCAAAAAAGCTCTTAGCTTGGATAAATAGCCCTCGTCCTTAGTCGTGTACTTATCATAAATATAGGTGCTAACCACTAAACTAAGTACTGAGTCTCCAAGAAATTCCAGTCGCTGATTATATTCAGGCCTAGGTTTAACCTTAGCCTCATAAGCATAGGAAGTATGAGTTAGAGCCACATTAAGCAGCTCTATGTCATCCATCTCCAGCTGCAAAGAAGCACAAAACTTTAGCAAAGCCTCTCTGCGTCTCTTGTTCATTATATCTTACCTATTCCTTGTATTTTTTAAAAGCAATGGTCGCATTGTGTCCGCCAAAACCGAAATTGTTGCTTAATGCCACATTAACAACGGCCTTACGGGCTACATTAGGAACATAATCCAAATCCATGCCTTCTTCTAAATCCGGTTCGGTATAATTGATAGTAGGCGGAATCAAATCATTGGCAATGGTCAGACAAGTAGCTACGGCCTCTACACCACCGGCAGCACCAAGTAAATGCCCGGTCATGGATTTATTGGAACTAATAGGAACTTGTTTAGCTCTGTCGCCGAAAATCTTCTTGCAGGCCAAAGTTTCGTTTAAATCATTTCTATGAGTAGAAGTGCCATGAGCGTTAACATAATTAACCTCAGCAGGCTCAATTCCTGCATCCTTAATGCATTGGAGCATACACTCAGCAGGCATTACACCGCTGGGATCCGGAGCTGTAATATGGTAAGCATCGGAATTCATGGCAAAACCAATGAGTTCAGCATAAATGTGAGCACCACGCTTTTTGGCATGCTCTAATTCTTCCAGGACAATAATACCGGCGCCCTCACCCATAACAAAGCCGCTGCGTTTCTTATCAAAAGGACAGGAAGCTTCTTCAGGATGCTCATTATTACGAGATAAAGCCTTCATGTTTTCAAAACCGGCCACAGCCAAAGTAGAAATCGCGGCCTCAGTACCGCCGGCTAGCATTACATCAGCATCCCCGTATTGAATAGTACGAAGTGCATCACCGATACAGTTAGTTCCTGTAGCACAGGCAGTAACAATTGCTGTGTTTGGACCTTTCAGGCCAAAATTAATAGCGATTTGTCCTGCAGGCATATTAGGAATTTCCATAGGAATAAAGAAAGGACTCACACGTCCCGGACCTTTTTCAAAGAACTTTTGGGATTGCTCAATAAAAGTGTGCATACCGCCAATACCTGAACCTACGCAGACACCTACGCGAACCGGTTCTTCCTTGGTAATATCCAACTTAGCATCCTCAATAGCCAATTTCGCCGCAGCTACAGCAAATTGTGTAACTCGGTCCATTCTTTTTCCTTCTTTTTTATCACCATAATTATTAAAATCAAAATTCTTAACTTCGCCTGCAATCTTACAAGCAAAATCCGTGGTATCAAATTGGGTAATCAGACTAATACCGGATTTGCCGGCAACCAGATTATTCCAAAATTCATCCTTACCAATACCAATAGGAGTAATCGCACTTAGACCGGTAACTACTACTCGCCTCTTCAAATGAATCACCTCTCGTTTATATTTGAGCAAGTTCTGCTTTTAACCTTCTGAAAATCTCATGTACAGGAAGGATTTCTTTAATCTTCCACATATTAGCTCCTGTAAATACCAGGCCGGTTTCCACATCGCCCTGTTGAGCTCTGGTTAAGGCTCTGATAATACAGAATTTTCTGGAGCAATGTTTTAGACAGCCATCACATCCTACCGGTTTCATAGGATGTCCTTCCAAAATCGATTTAGAAAAAGGAGTTAGTACTGCTCTGCCTTTCAGTCCTACCGGACTGTCTATCTGAACCACATCATCCTTGGTCATTTTCAAATAAACTTCTTTTAAGAAAGGTGAACCATTGGACTCTTCGCTGGCAGCAAACCTGCTGCCCATTTGTACTCCGCTGGCACCCAGCTTATATAGATCTGCCACGTCACTGCCTGTAATAGCGCCACCGGCAGCAATGACAGGTATATTAACTACCGAGAGAATTTCCGGCAGAATATCTTTAATTGATCTTTGTGTTCCCAAATGTCCACCTGCTTCAGTACCTTCTACTACAATGGCGGAAGCACCCAGCCGTTCGGAAATTTTAGCTAATTTGGCATAGGAAACAATAGGCACAATAGGAACATTATATTCCTTGCCTACAGCAAACATATCTCTTGAAAATCCGGCGCCTGCTACAATTAAGTCAACCTTTTCTTGTGCAGCAGTAGTAATCAGCCCTTTAAAAGCCTTGGCTGCTACCATTACGTTAATACCTATGAGCCCGTTACCCTCAGAAATCTTCCTGGCCAATCTGATTTCTTTTCGTAATTGGTCAAAAGGAAGTCCGGAAGCGGCAACTAATCCTACGCCGCCCTCTTTGGCCACAGTACCTGCCAAGCGAGCTGTAGACAACCTAATTGCCATACCGCCTTGAACGATTGGAACGGCTGCTGTTTTATTTCCTATTTTCAGCACTGGTAAATTCAACAAATATCCCCCATTTCAGGATTCACATTCATGGATAAATTTCGGAAAGTCCCTGACAGGGACCTTCCGAAATGCAAAAATAATCAATAGATTATTTCTTATCCAGCAATTCAACTGCATCTTTTACAGTACGAATCTTTTCAGCTACTTCATCAGGAATTTCAGTGTTGAATTCTTCCTCAAAAGCCATGATTAATTCAACAATATCCAGAGAGTCAGCTCCCAAATCATCGATAAAAGTAGACTCCATCTTTACATCTTCAGGAGCAACGCTTAATTGTTCAACGGTGATAGCTTTAACTTTGTCAAATGTACTTTGTTCGCTCATCTCAGTTCACCCCCTTCCACTAATTTCTGGCTTTAAAAACTACATTACCATGCCACCGTCCACGTTTAAAACCTGACCGGTTATATAAGCAGCATTGTCTGAAACTAAAAACAAAACTGCATTGGCAATATCTTGAGGGTCACCGGCACGTCCTAAAGGAATACCGGCGGCCATAGCTTCCTTCACCTTATCGGGAAGGACTTTGGTCATATCAGTAGCAACAAACCCAGGCGCTACCGCATTAACATTTATACCACGAGAAGCAATTTCCTTGGCTATTGTTTTGGTAAAACCAATAACACCGGCCTTGGCAGCTGCATAGTTTGCTTGACCAGGGTTGCCGGTTTCTCCGACTACAGAGGCCATATTTACTATTTTGCCACTTCTTTGCTTCATCATAGGTTTAATAACAGCTTTAGTACAATTGAAAACACCTTTTAGGTTTGTAGTGAGAACTGCATCCCAGTCTTCACTGCTCATACGCATAAGAAGTCCATCTCTTGTAATACCTGCATTATTAACTAAAATATCTACCTTGCCTAATTCGGCAATAACTTTAGCCACCATTTCCTGACATGTTGCAAAATCAGCAACACTGCCCTGTACTAGGATAGCTTTTCTGCCCATATCTGTAATCTCTTTAGCTACCTCTTCGGCAGCCGCTACATTACCGGCAAAATTGATAGCAACATCTGCGCCATTTTTCGCTAACGTCAAGGCAATAGCTCGACCGATACCACGAGAAGCACCTGTTACTAAAGCAACTTTTCCCTCTAGAGCCATTTTATCTAACCTCCTTTAAATAAGCAAGAGTTTTCTCTAAACTTTCTTCATCTTCTACATTCAAGCCAATACGTTTTTTATCGATTCTCCTGAGCATACCAGTCAAAACCTTGCCCGGTCCTACTTCGATAAAGATTCCTGCTTCATCAGCCAGCATGGTCCGCACAGAACTTTCCCACATAACCGGATGAGCGGCCTGTTGTACCAAAAGCTCACGAATCTCATCAACTTTCGTTTCCTTTTTAGCTGTAACATTAGCAATAACAGGAATCTTAGCATCATGGAAGTCAACCTTTTGCAGTTCAATAGCCAGTTTATCAGCGGCAGGCTGCATCAGTGTACTATGGAAAGGAGCACTTACTGCTAAGAGCATAGCTCTTTTAGCACCGGCTTCTTTTAATTCGTCAGCAGCTTTTTGCACCGCTTCTGTAGCTCCGGCAATGACAATTTGACCGGGGCAGTTATAGTTGACAGCTTGGACAGCCTTGCCCATATTCTCCTGAACATTTTGACAGATTTCTTCAATCTTACCTGTGTCCAGACCGATAATAGCAGCCATGGCGCCTTTACCTACAGGAACTGCTTCCTGCATGTATTGACCACGTTTACGCACGGTTTTTACTGCATCGCTGAAACTCATAGCGCCGGCACAAACTAAAGCGGAATATTCACCCAGACTATGACCTGCAGCCATGTCAGGTCTAACTCCCCGTTCTTCCAAAACCTTCATGGCAGCAACGCTGGCTGTCAGAATAGCAGGCTGAGTGTTTTTGGTCAGACGCAAATCTTCTTCAGGACCGTTGAAACACAAATCCGTCATAGAAAAGCCCAAGGCATCATCAGCTTCTTTAAATACATCTTTTACTACCTGATATTTATCATAAAACTCTTTCATCATACCTACATGCTGGGATCCTTGTCCAGGGAATACAAATGCAATTTTACTCATTATGAATCCTCCTTATGCTTGCCATTTTATTATCATAGAAGCCCAGGTGAGCCCGGCTCCAAATCCAACTATTACTACATTCTCACCTTTATGGTAACGGCCTTGTTCCGCAGCTTCACACATTGCGATTGGAATGGAACCGCCGGAAGTATTGCCGTATTTATCTAAATCAATCATAATTTTATCGGGAGTCAGTTTCAACCTCTTGGCAGCTGAATCCACTATTCTGCTGTTAGCTTGATGGGGTATTATTAAATCAATGTCTTCTTTGGTTAAGCCTGTTTTTTCCAATAGATGATTAGTTGTACGAACCATTATTCTAATAGCAAATTTAAATACTTCGGTACCATTCATATGGATATAATGTTCTGCTGCATCCACAGTTTCATGGCTGGCCGGTTTTCTGGAGCCACCCGCCGGCATATACAAACTGGGACCGCCCTTGCCTTCTGCGCCTAATTCAATAGCTTGAATGCCATAGCCTTTTTCCACAGGGCCAAGGACTGCAGCTCCTGCTCCGTCACCAAAAAGAACACAAGTATTGCGATCTTTCCAATTCATGATTCTGGAAAGTGTTTCTGCTCCTACCACCAAAACATATTTATAAAGACCGCTGGCAATCATTTGGCTGGCTACGGCACTGCCATAGACAAATCCCGAACAACCGGCGCTTAAATCAAAAGCCGCTGCTTTTTTAGCTCCCAATTTATCTTGCAAAATGCAGGCTGTGGAAGGGAAAAGCATATCCGGACTAACAGTTGCTACAATTATACAGTCTAAGTCTTCTGCTGTAATGCCCGCATTGACAAGAGCTTGCTGTGCCGCATTAAAGGCTAAATCACTGGTAGCCTGGTCAGGAGCCGCAATATGACGTTCTTTGATACCGGTACGCTCTACAATCCATTCGTTACTAGTGTCAACCATTTTTTCCAAATCATAATTAGTTAAAACTTTTTCCGGAATATATTTCCCGAAACCTAAAAATCCTACACTACGTGTTTCCATTAAATTCCTCCGCTTTCTTCGTCATAAATTACTTCTTCGCCTATGCGGCCAACTATGTCTTTGTGTACGATATCTGCTGCAACTCTGACGGCGCTCTTAATATCTTTTGCCTTAGAACTGCCATGGCATATAATAAAAGGTGCTTTCACACCCAGCAAAATCGCGCCACCGTATTCCGAAGCATCAATACGTTTTGCTAATTGCATTAACGCCGGTTTCATCATTAATGCTCCTAATTTTGTAAATATTCCTGCATTATGAAACATTTCTTCCAGCAGGGACATAATTGCTTTTGAAAGACCTTCCATGGTCTTAAGTACAACATTGCCCACAAAACCATCGCATACTACGACATCAACGGTTCCTTTATTAATATCTCTGCCTTCCACATTACCTACAAAGTTAATGTGAGGGTCCTTTTCCATTAAAGGATAAGTGGCCAGAACTTGTTCGTTACCCTTAGTAGACTCTTCCCCAATATTCAGTAAACCAACTTTCGGTTTTTGAATTCCTAAAACCAGTTCCGCATATATAGAGCCCATAATGGCACTTTGGAGCATTTGTTCAGGTTTGGCATCAACTTTCGCCCCTGAATCCAAAAGCACTGTAGCTCCCGTCACACTGGGAATAACCGTAGCAATGGATGGTCTTTCAATGCCGCTGATGCGACCCAGGCCAAACAAGGCCGAAGCAACTGCAGCACCAGTACTGCCCGAAGAAACCAAGGCATCACATTGCTTTTCATGCAAAAGATTGGTAGCCACCACAATAGAAGCATCTTTTTTCTTTTTGACACTAATGCCGGGATGGTCACTCATTTCTATGACTTGACTGGCATGATGAATAGTAATTTTAGGATTATTTTCAGCATGAAGCTTGACCAGCTCTGCTTTGATCTGATCCTGATCCCCTACCAGCACCAATTCACAATCACAAACCGTTAGGGCTTCCACTGCGCCGGCAATAATTTCACCGGGGCCGTAATCCGTTCCCATTACATCAACGGCTATTTTCATTTTCATTGTCCCCTTCTTTCGGGATAGATACAATTAAGAATTTTGCTCGGAAAACTTCTTTGTTATTATTTCTGATTTTAACCCAAATAGTGTATTTTGTTTCAACTTTTCTTACAACCTCTGCTCGTGCTACTAAGTTGTCCCCTTGGTGGACAGGCACTTTATATTTGACATTAGCAATGCCTGTTAAAGCGGCAGGAGCATCAATAACCGCAAGGGCCAAGGAATTTGCCTGGGCAAAAATAAAATGACCTCTGGCAACACCGGTTCTCTTCAAAACCATTTCCGGAGTAATCTGCATCATAGATATTCCACTATGACCCAATTCCAGATCAATAAGCTGTCCTACGATATCCTCTGAAGCAATTGCTTGGAGTTTTTTCTGAGCATCAAGAGCCATATGTTTGGTTCTTTCCCTGAGTTCAGGAATGCCCAACGCCAGTCTGTCCAGACGGATAGTAGGAACGCTGGCTTCTAATTGCTGTGCCAGTTGTTCGTCCGTCAGAAACGGATTATCATCAAGGGCCGCTTGCAGGCTTTGTTGTCGTTGTTGTTTTCTAGAGATCATACTCATATTATCACCTTTTAAGACCTAGTCTTAATATCTGTTTGTATTATAAGTGTATATGCCCTAAAAAGCAATAGTTTTCTTTTATATTTCGCATTTTTGACACATTCTGGAACACTCGATATAGTGATAATGGTGGCAGTCGCTTTTCCACCTGTAATGATTTATAACCACTCTCTTAAAACATAAAAAAAAGATAGGAACCGAAGTTCCTATCTTTAATCTTGTAATTCTATTCTTCATCGGTTTTTACTACTTGTTTCCCATCATAATATCCGCATTCAGGGCAAACATGATGCGGTAGCATCAGTTCGTGACATTGAGGACATTCAACCATATTGGGAACGCTTAACTTCCAATTAGCACGACGTGAATCACGACGAGCTTTAGACATTTTTCTCTTTGGTACTGCCATTCTTACACACCTCCTAAAAAATACTCGCTCTTATTTATGCAGTAATTCCGCTAACTTCTGCAGTCTAGGATCAATTGTCCTAGTGTCGCAGTGGCAATCCACTACATTGCGGTCGGCCCCGCAGATTGGGCACAAGCCCTTACAATCAGCCTTACACAATGGTTGGACCGGTTCATTAACAATCAGTCCTTCCCGCAAAGCTTCCGTGATATCAACAACATCAAATTTATAGGTTAAAGCATCTTCCGGCAATTCGTCAGTCTCTGCAGGGAAATACCTTTCCTCTACCTGAGCCTCTGTCTGCGCCTCAAATTCTTTGAGACATCTGCTGCAGACACGTTTAACTTTCGCCTGCAAATGCGCCTTCATCAGAAGCACATCTCCGGCATTCTCAATATTTCCCTCTATAGATATTTTCCCTATTACAGGCAAATCCTGAGAAGAAAGATCCAGTTCACCGGGCTGCACTTCCATTCGGAAGGACGTTTCAGCCATTAATTTTTTTTTGATATCAGCTACATTAAATTTAATCATTTTATACCAACCGTTATATTATAACTACGCTAATTACCTTTGTCAAGGGAAACTACTTGCATGAAAAGAGTTTATTTCTTCTTTAGGCCCTTGCAAATTTTGTCTGTATCTCTGGCAATAACCAGTTCTTCATTAGTAGGAATCAAGAGAACTTTAACCTTGCTCTTGGCGCTGCTGATTTCAGTAGCTTCGCCTCTGACATTGTTACGTTTCTTGTCCAGTTTAACACCCAAATAATCCAAACCTTCGCAAATCTTAGCACGGGTTCCGATATCGTTTTCTCCAACACCTGCAGTGAAGACAATAGCATCAACGCCGTCCATAACTGCTGCATAGGCACCAATGTATTTCTTTACTTGATAGCAGAACATATCCAAAGCTAATTGAGCTCTGGCATTGCCCTTAGCTGCTGCAGTTTCCAGATCACGGAAGTCGCTGGATACACCGGAAACACCCAAAACGCCGCATTCTTTGTTCATATACTTATCCATGGCAGCCGGATCTAATTTCTTTTTAGCCATTAATACAGGTACAACAGCGGGATCGATATCTCCGCAGCGAGTACCCATGATAAGGCCGGCCAATGGTGTGAAGCCCATGGAAGTATCAATGGATTTACCTTTGTAAACAGCAGCAATGGAAGAACCATTACCCAAATGGCAAGTGATAATACGAAGTTTGCTGGCAGGTTTCTTCAGCATTTTAGCTGCATAAGCAGAAACATATCTATGAGAAGAACCATGGAAACCGTAACGACGGATACCGCTCTTCTTGTATTCATCATATTTCAGGCCATACATATAAGCTACAGGAGGCATAGTTTGATGGAAAGCAGTATCAAACACAGCAACTTGAGGAACCTTAGGCATTAATTTTTTGCAAGCCTTAATCCCGGCAATATTGGGTGGATTGTGCAAAGGAGCCATTTCGCTTAATTTATCAACAGTTCTCAATACTTTAGCATCAATCAATACAGATGCACTGTATTTTTCTCCACCGTGTACAACTCTGTGACCAACTGCATCAATTTCGCTTAAGCTTGTAAGTGCACCGTATTTCTCATTAACCAAAGCAGCCAGAATCTTTTTAATCCCATCAACGTGGTCAGGAATAGCACTGGGTAATTTCACCTTATCTTTACCAACAGTCGTGTGGGTCAACATAGAACCCTTCATACCAATGCGCTCAATAAGTCCTTTGGCAATTACAGACTCGTTCTTCATATCAATCAATTGATATTTAATAGAAGAACTACCACAGTTTACAACAAAAATCTTCATAAAACATTGCCTCCTAAATTAAATTCTGGCCAAATTCCGACCATATTATTGTATAATACTATTATATTAGCAAAATTTTAACAAAAAGTAAATTGCAAAATATTTTATCTATATTTTTTTTGGCAGAGGTGTGAGATGTTATTAAATACAGTTATCGGCATTGTAGCTGAATATAATCCTTTTCATAATGGACATGGTTACCAAATCTCCCAAGCACGAAAAATTCTTGGTGATGTTCCTGTCGTAGCTGTTATGAGCAGCTCCTTTACTCAGCGCGGCGAAGCCGCTATCTTTAATAAATGGACCAGAGCGCAGCTGGCTGTAGCCGGAGGGGTAGATTTAGTTCTGGAACTGCCGGTAATTTATGCCTGCCGCAGCAGCGAAAAATTTGCTCAAGGTGCAATTGGAACTCTGGCAGCTACAGGTCTGGTCAGCCATTTAGTCTTTGGTACAGAAACAGAAAATCCGGAAATCCTTTCTGAGTTAGCCTGTGCAACTATCAATAAAAATTTACTTAAAAAATATTTGAAATCAGGTCTTGCCTATGGAGCTGCCATGGAAAAAACATTGCTGGAAAAATCTTCGGCAGGAAATTGTACACCCTCTGACTCCAGCGGTGAAATTGCCAATCTGCTTAGAGGACCCAATAATATTTTGGCTTTGGACTACTACCGGGCATTAAACAAACTCCACTCCTCAATTGTTCCCCTTTCTATACCGCGTCAAGGTTCCTGCTATAAAGAAACAGCATTGTCTACAGCATTGCCAAGTGCAGCTGCTCTGCGAAAAGAACTTATAAACAAGGGTTTTACTTTGCAAGTAAAAAAAGCTATGCCGGAGACCTCGGCCAATTTACTGGCAGAAAGTATACAGCAGCAAAGAATCGGCATAAATAAAAATAATGCAGTTTTACTTTTAAATTATGTTCTCAGCACATATACTCCGGATAAAATTAAAAATTTCTGCGATTGTTCCGAAGGTCTGGAAAATAAAATGACCCGGGAAACCCGGGCCAAAACTTTAGAAGAAATTGTTGCCAACATTAAAAGCAAACGTTATCCGGCTACCAGGATTCAAAGACTCCTATGTCAGTTGCTGATTTCTACGGACCAAGCACCTTTCACAGCCACTGCCACTCTTGCACCATCTTACATCAGAGTCCTAGCCTTTAATGACAGAGGCAGGAAACTGTTGGCCCATATGAAGTCAACAGCCAGTTTGCCCATTATTACCAAGTTAAAGAAAAACATTTTAACAGAACAGGCAGGTACTCCCTTTGCTTTGACTTTACAAACAGAAATTGCTGCTACTAATCTATATGATTTATTGACAGGTAATGGCTGCTTTAATCAGGATTTTCTCCAGCATTTAGAGCCATCTTCACAAGAGCATCATGGCAGAATCGTAAGAACAACCATGCCGCAGAAAGGCTGACCGTCTGTATCATTACCGCTTAGATAATATTCCATTTGCCCCGGTTCCACCGCCGGATGATTAGTAATTAACAAATCGGCAGCAAAGGTAGCTTCCCAAGCATTTTCTTTCTTTTCAACCTTTAAGGGTTTTTCCCAAGAAAAGGGTTCTGTTTTGCTATATTTTTGTGTATTTGTCATACCTAAGCCAAATAGCAAGCTTTTAATATCCGGTGTTTTGCCCCTCGGTAAAGTAAACTCTACCAGCAAATTATCTTTGCCGTCTTTTTTGGCAAAAGTTTTCTTTCTCATGACTAGTACAGCTTCCGGAAGGTTTTGACAACGAGCTTCTACTGCACCATATATTTTTTCAAAGGAAGCATTATCCCATTGTAATAAGAACTTCTTTTGTTCAGTACCAGATAATACCCCTGCCTGTTTTACAGCCAGGGTATTTTTTTGGGCGTATTCGCTGTCTGTCTTAGCCAGCCAGCGGTTTGCTTCAGCCAGTTCAGAACAATAAAGCAAATCCATTCTATTTTCATAATCTCTCATTTTAAACCAGGGATTATGCTCCTGCCAAGCAGAAATGCCTGGATGGCTCTGACAATGATGAGCCATAGCCTCTGCCCCATCTTTAATCGTTCTAAGGCCTTCAGGGACTTGTCCGGTACTTAAAGGATGCATAGGAAAGAAAGGCAATTGGCAGGGCCGTCCGGGAGCTAACCATACCGTAGTAAGAGCCGTAGTTTCGGCAAATTCCACCATGATTGCTTCTCCTGTTGTTTGAGTACAAATACGTCTTATGTTACTTTCATGAGGATTTCGACCCGGTAACTTTTCCCTAGCCTCAACCGGATCATCTTCTGTTCCCTCAAAATGACTTCGTAAAATCTTACGGCAGTGAGCTAAAGTGAATTTACCCTGATACTCCTTATTGTCAGAAATAATTCCCGGTTTTACGGCAAAAGGAAACCCGCTTTCAGGATGATTAGCAGTCACCAGAGAATTGTCTCCCAGCCACTTTTCTCCCCTCACTATGGAAATACCATGCTTCATTCTTAAATTATTATAAGAAGCATTCCACCCGCTATTTTCTTCATGGGATTGATAGCACCAAGCAAAATCAAAATCTTTATATAGCGTGTCTTGAATATTCTGGGGTTTGTATACCCCTTTATCTATTGCATCCTGCACTAGATTCTTAGACCATATCCAGTTGCCGTTGCCCATAATTCCCGGTGCCAATTCCTTGCCTCCGGCAAAATCAACTCCGCGCACCGTAAAGAAATTGGGAATAGTAACTACTTCATCATCGGCAACTTTTCTTGCCACAAAAGAATGCCCCTGGGCTACTTCCAAAACCCAGGCCTCATCTTTGTCAGCAATTGTATAGTCACGACAGGCCTTATAACCATAGTCCCTTATTAAACCTGCTGCAACCATAACACCTTCCAGCGGTGTAGCTGCCCGTTCCATCACTGCTCTGCGCAAAACATAAAACACTCCCTCGCTGCCGCCGCTAATGGTCGGTTTTGTAGTTTGCCCTCCATTGTTGGAAACAAGGCAGACACCTTTTTCATTTACGAAAGCATCGGCTCCGGACATACCCAGATATTTCCCCTCTTCATTATCCACTGCTTCTCCCCAAAAATAGCCATAGGTATGAGCCACCTGAGGAATATCCTGCTTAGCAGGCGCAAAAACTGACCAGCTGTCTTCTGCCGGCAGAGTCGTTCCTTCCGGCCAATCAGCAGCCGGTACCATGCCATAACGAAAAATACAACGTCCTCCATCATCTTCATTATGACCAACAATTACATGTCCTGTTGCAGAAGCTTTTTTCCCGGCAATAACCGTATAGCAGGCTCCTGCCATTTGTTCCTGTTTTTTATTCATCTTGTTATCCTTTCGTTTACATAAAAAAAAGCTGTAACATAATGATAAATCATTGTGCTACAGCTTTTTTTTATCTCTTTGCCGGAGTACTATCAACAGTACCGGTGGTATCTTCTGTATCGCTGTTACGCAAAGCAGCACCGTTATCCTTAACTGCATCCAGTGTCTTGGTCAAATTTTCTTCCAAGTAGTTAAACACATCAGCAGCATATTGCATTGATTCATTGTGGAGTTTGTCGGCATAGGCATCAGCAGCAGCACGCATATCACGATCGTATTGCTGAGTGGTTTCAATAATGCTGTTAGCCTTTTCCTCAGCAGCCTTGACAACTTCTTCCTCCCGTACCAGGCGGTCAGCTTCGGCCTTGGCTAATTCCACAATACGATCGCCTTCGGTTTTAGCCTGTTCCACAATTGTGTCAGCCTCAGTTCTGGATTTAGCAATAATATTCTTTTGTTCCTCCAGTAAATCATGAGCTCTTTTTACCTCCAAAGGAACAGCAGACCGTAGCTTGTCCATAATATCGGTAATAGCAGCCTCATCAATCATAATCTTGTTAACCAGAGGTACTTTACTGCCTTCTAAAATAATACTTTCCATTTCATCCAAAATTTTGTCTAACTCCATGGTTATCTACCTTTCTTCCACAATATTTTTATTCTATTTTTTACCTGCTTCGATATAAGCGGCGATATCTTTTTCAATACACTTCGGTATCAAACCATCCAGCTTGCCGTTAAAATACACCAGCTCTCTGACTCCCGAAGAACTAATACAAGAATATTGTGCATTAGTCATCATAAAAACAGTTTCCAGATTAGGATTGATTTTCTTAAGAAGCAAAGCCCTCTGAAATTCATTTTCAAAATCAGAAAAAGCTCGCAATCCTCTAACAATAAAGTTCGCTTTGTTTTGTAAACAAAAATCACTTAACAAACCGGAAAAACATGTTACCTTCACATTAGGGATATGCTTGGTAGCTTTTTCAATCATGGCCACCCGTTGTTCCATACTAAACATGGCTCTGTCTTTTCCAGGGTTCACAAACACGCTGATGATAAGCTCATCAAACATAGTACTGGCTCTTTCGAAAATATCAACATGTCCTATAGTAACGGGATCAAAACTTCCCGGACAAATTGCTATACGCACTTTATACCTCCAACTACTGGTAAACTGATTTTGCAATTCTTACATATTATAGCAAAAATATACATTTATTTCCATAGTATTAACGAAATTTTTGTATCTCCGTACTTTTCTGTCCTAATTTGCAAATTTTTGTCTATATAATCTACAGGATTTTCTTGCAAAGAGTGTTCCAAAACCAAAAGTCCACCCGGTTTTAGGATTTTTTCCTTCAGTAATCCTTCATACACGGCCTGATTCAGGCCTTTATCATAAGGCGGATCGGAAAAAATAATATCAAACTTAAGTCCCTGCCTTGCCAGTCTGGAAAATTCCTCCGGTGAGGAACCCTTAATGATTTTCACCTCATCACCTGCCTTGGCTTTGGTTACATTGGACCTTACCAATTGGAGACTGGCATTACTGGCATCCACAAAATATATTTTTTTAGCACCCCTGCTCCAGGCTTCCAGTCCCAGATTTCCCGTACCGGCAAAAGCATCTAATATCTGGGCATCTTGAAGATATCCTGCTATAATATTGAATAGTGCTTCTTTCACCCTATCAGCTGTAGGACGCACTCTATAGTCCTTGGGTGTAAACAGTTTCAGTCCCCGGGCTTTGCCTGTAATAATTCTCATCTATTTTTCTCCTAATAATGGTATAATTAAGTTTAAGCATAAAAAAGAAAGGATTGGCTATGAAAAAGCTTGTATCCATAGGCCTTACATCCATATTAATAGTTACAGGTGTATTCTACCACACTATCAGGCCTCGTGGCAGCACTTTTTCACCTGTGCCTCTCAAAACTGACTACCTTTTGGCCACTCTGCCTTTGGACAGCCGTCCTCCCTGTTCGGATTTTACCTCCCAAATGGGGGCCTTAGCCGGTATGAAGGTCCAGCTGCCTCCCCTTTGGCTCATGGACCATAATCTGGTTCCCGCTCAAAAAGACCTTTTAAAAATATGGCTTAGTGATATTCTGCCCCAGGCAGACGGAGCAATTATTGCTACAGATTTGTTGAGCTATGGAGGTCTTTTGCACACCAGAGTAAAACCTCTTACCCCATGGCAGGAAAATAACTTTCTGGACTATTTAACCGACCTTAGAATCGCAAACCCCACTCAATATTTTTATGTTTACAGCATTATTCCCAGGCTTTTGGTCAGCGATCAGATTATTCCCGATGCCTGGTACCAATGGCACTTGATGCAATGGGCCACCAGCATGGATAAGAAACTGGAAGGTCTTCCCTATGATAAAAAGCAGTATGAAGAACTGCAGGGAGAAATTCCTATGGACATAAAATGGAAATATCTGCAGCTTTATAAATTCAATAATGATTTCAACGAAAAACTGGCTCAGACTGCAGAAGAAAACAGCTTTAATCAATTAGTAATCGGCCAGGATGATGCTCAGTCTTTTGGTCTGCCTAATCATAACAGACTGGCAATTGAAAAGCTTTTATCTTCCCTGCCCGGCAAAAACAATTATCATGTAACCCAAGGTGCCGATGAATTAGGTATGCTGGCCGTAGCCAAGATTTTTTCCCAAAAGAATAATTACATTCCAAAAATATTCGTTGCCTACAGCACACCTCAGGTCCAAAACATGGTTCTCCACTTTGTGCCCGGTCCTTTAAGCCAATTAGTAGCCGATAAAATCAATCTGCTGGGTGGTATCCAGACCGGTAAACCGGAAAATGCCGATTTTATTCTTTTTATTCACTGTGGCAATGAAAACACACAGGATTTTAGTACCATTGGTACCAATGTGAAAAAATTAATGACCATCAAACCTGTTGCTGTTGTAGATTTATCTTTAAATTATGATGCCAAAGAATGTATCTTGCCCCAACTAATAGCTGACAAGGTACCCCTGCCGCAGCTTATTTCTTATGCCGGCTGGAATTCTGCCTCCAATTCCATAGGCACAGCTTTGGCTCAAAGCGTCATTGTCACCGGACAAAGAGCCATCCTGCCACAAAAAGAACTGCCCTATCTTTATGCGCAAAACTTAAAATTCACCTGTGCCCGTTTTTTGGACGATTGGGCTTATCAGCGAAAAGTACGTAGCAAAGTTGGGGAATTTCAGGAAATTAATGGTATTAATGCTGACAATACACTTCCATACACCGAATTAGTGGAAAATTATATTAACCGTGAACTTGCTTTTTATAAAAATTTCCTGCTCTTTAGTAATTTACGCCGGTTCCCTTTTTATCAGGACAATACAGGAGCCTACTATTTGCAAGACCTTAATTACAAAGCTACCCTGCCCTGGGATAGATTTTTCGAAATCCGTTTAAAAGTTTTTCCAACTTTCGGAAAAGTAAATTTGACAAACTAAGAAGTTGCCCGTATAATTGTATTGTTACGTTGTCGGGGCGTAGCGCAGTTTGGTAGCGCGCCTGGTTCGGGACTAGGAGGCCGTGAGTTCGAGTCTCACCGCTCCGACCAATTTCAAAAATTAAAAAGCTGTAACACAATGATTAAACAATCATTATGTTACAGCTTTTTTAGTACGTGAGCAAGGGAGTACTAAACTGGCCAGACATGCTCGACCCGGGCGTGGTGTCATGCCACAGGGAGAGTGGCCGACCTTTTAGTGTGACCGCAGCTCTATAACTCTTATAAGAACATTTCCGGTTCAGCCCGGCGCATAAAGTTCTCTTCCAGATTGGTCTTATGATATTCGTAAACAGGATCATCATAATAACGAGCACCCTTAGGACAGCCTTTCACACAAGCACCGCATTTAATGCAAAATCCATTATAAGTTGCCACATCTTCAGCATTAATAGAACCTAAAGGACAAACCTTCACACAATGAAGACAATTAATACATTTATCCTTGTCTACTTTCGGGAAAACTTTAATAATATTCTTGTTGGAACCGTCCTTCATCTTCGGCACATAATAAGGCCTGTAAGGTTCGCAGCCCTTAACTTCAATAGGTCCATCATTAAGCTTTCCTGCTAACTTTGCTGCAACCTCTTGACCAAAAGTCTTAGCTTTAGCCAAATCTTGTTCATCAGGACGACCTGCCGCCAAAATTTTTGAGAAAGAATGTTCTCCGATAAAAGCAGCTCCTGCAATAGTATGAATGCCCGCCGTTTCCATCAGGTCACGTAATTCAATCAGAGCATCATCATAGTTACGATTACCGTAAACAACTACAGGCACACCAATCGCACCGGTTCCAACCATAGTCTTAATGTATTTCAAAAGCACATTGGGAACACGCCCTGCATACACAGGAGTACCCAAAAACACCAATTCCCCTGCCCCAAAAGTCAGAGGTTCTTTTCTGCCTGCCGGCAAAGTAAAACTACGGACTTCACATGGTAATCCCATAGTCTTAGCTACAGTGGCAGCCATAGCTTCAACAACCTTTTTCGTAGTTCCCGTAGCACTGAAATACGATGCCACAACTTTAGTAATTTTTACCATTGTTCTCTCCACCCTTTATTTAAATTTTAATAAATAACAATGTAAAGTGATTAAGCTGCTGCTTATTTTTTCGCAAACAAGGCTTCCACAAATTGTTTCGGGTCAAATGGTCTAAAGTCCATCATCCCTTCGCCGATACCAATCCATTTAACATTCAGACCCAGTTCTTCTTTGATAGCAATAACTACGCCACCTTTGGCCGTGCCATCCAGCTTGGTCAGAACCACGCCGGTAACCTGAGCTGTTTCCAAAAACACCTTAGCCTGATTAATTGCATTCTGACCGGTAGTAGCATCCAGGACCAATAAAGTTTCGTGAGGTCCATCGGGGATTTCCCGTTTAATAACTCTATGAATTTTATCTAATTCCTGCATTAAGTTAGCTTTGTTATGGAGCCGGCCGGCTGTGTCTATAAATAACACATCTGCTTTTCTGGCAATAGCGGCTTTTACCCCGTCAAAAACCACTGCCGCAGGATCAGCACCCTCAGCATGAGCAATAACATCTACCTGGGCTCTTTCTCCCCAGATTTTTAATTGTTCGGCTGCTGCCGCCCTAAAAGTATCCGCAGCCGCCATAATAACCTTGTAACCCATAAGACGATAATAATTGCTCAGTTTACCAATGGTTGTGGTTTTACCTACTCCGTTCACTCCTACTACCAAAACAATAGAAGGATGCCCGGAAAAATTCATTCTGGGACCATTTGAACTTAATAGTTCAGCAATATAATTTTTAATGAATGGCAATGCTTCCGCCGGTTTCTTAATAGTTCTTTCGTAAGCAGCCTTACGCAAAGCACGCATAATTTTCTCGGTAGTTTTAACCCCTACGTCGGCAGCGATTAAAATCATTTCCATTTCATCCATGAAATCTTCGTCCA
>JALCSJ010000019.1 GCA_022653215.1 Acidaminococcaceae bacterium | reverse complement strand
CAACATGGCAGACAATCAGGCTTTTACGGGCATGCTTTCTCTGGACAGTGCTGTCAGTGGCGACAATAGTACATTACTGGTTACCTTGAATAAAGCTAATAATATGGGCAGTCTTAACAGCCAAGAAACCGAGACCTATAATGCCATGAACGCTATGGTGGATGTTTTGCCGACAGGAGAGAAGAATTCTATGAGCACTTTGTATGCTCTGCCACCCTCCCAGGCAAAAATCGCCCTCAATCAAATCAAAGGCAACAATATTACAGCGCTGCCCTATGTCACAGCACGGCAGAACTGGATAGGCGGCAGCGTAGAAAAATCTGTAGCTAGTCAGACAGCCCCACATACCAACGAGGAAAAAGGCCGTTACCGGATCTGGGCAGACTATAGCCATATGTGGGACAATCCGCTGGGCTTCACTGGCAAACAGAATAATATGGTGCTAGGTGCCGATAAAGAATACAGACCTGGCAGCCGTTTAGGTTTCTACACCGGTTATGGCCAAAGCAATTATACTGGCGATAATACGCGGTTGGATGACCGTGATTTCCGTCTGGGCCTCTATCACTGGCAGCAGAATGGTCAGTGGGACTACCTGACGCAGTTAAATTACGGACGTCAAAACACCGATACTACTCGTTACTTGAATGCTTTAGACCTGAAGGCTGAAGGGGGCACCAAGAGCGACGTCCTCTTCTTGGGACTTAAGGCGCGCAAGAATACTAAGAGGATGGGTCAATGGAACTGCAATCCTTACTTCACCGGGGACATTACTTTCTACAGCCAGAAATCTTATCAGGAGCATGGTGCTGGTCCCTACAATCATCAGGTAGACCATATGTCAGCTGTCTACACCACCCTGGGAGCAGGGGTGGAGGTCGAACGCAGCTTGAGCAATATTTCCTGGGGCGGCAAGCTGGGCTATAGACGGGTACTCAGCGGCAATAATCCCGACCTTACCTATAGCTACGCTGGTCTGCCAGGAAAGAGCTACTACGAAGACAACGAGGACATTGGCAAGAATTATCTGGTAGCCGGAGTGAAATTGGACTACCGTATGAGTAAACAAAGCTTCTTGCAACTGTCCGCCGATTGGCAGCACGCTATAGGACATACAGTGAAAGCACTGGGACTTAATTATACCTATAAGTTCTAAGGGAGCAGAAATACCGGAGTTTCAACTAAACAAAAATAAGGCCATTGCCTTTATTGGTAATGGTCTTATTTTTATCTTTGGCGCTGTGTATTGATTTTTTTATTTAAAACTATTGACTTAGAGTTAACTCTAAATGCTATATTGCGATTAAGCAAGATAGGTTAGCTTAATGGGGCAGGAGTATTATAGGGAAAGGTTCCTGTCAGCCTATTCCAGAGCAAATTCGGCCGCACTGGTGGCATGAATAATTGTAGTATCAAAGGCAGGCAATACAGAATCTTTCTGCTGAATGAGCAGTCCTATTTCGGTACAGCCTAAAATAACACCTTGCGCCCCTTGGTTTTTCAAAGCTTGTATGATAGCAGCGAATTTTTTCCGAGAAGTGTCTTTAATTATTCCCAGGCAAAGTTCATTGAATATAATGTCATTAACAATATCTATATTTTCTTTGTCCGGAATAATTACATCTATGCCTTGTTTAATTAACCGTTCTTTATAGAAAGCTTCTTCCATGGTGTATTTTGTGCCAAGAAGACCAACTTTGTTAATCTTGGCTTTTTTAAGCTGGCAGATGGTAGTATCGGCAATATGCAAAATAGGAATAGATATTTCTTTTTGCATTTGCGGTGCAATTTTATGCATCGTATTGGTACAGATAACAATACAATCAGCACCGGCTAATTCCAGGTTTTTGGCTACGGCAGTTAAAATGTTTGCGGCTTGGTCCCAATGGCCGGAAGATTGACATTTTTCTATTTCGTCAAAATCAACACTGTAAAGAAGAATCTTAGCAGAATGTAATCCTCCTAGTTTTTTCTTTATTGTTTCATTAATAATTTGATAATATGTTATGGTGCTTTCCCAACTCATTCCGCCTATTAACCCTATAGTTTTCATCTTTTTTATCCTTTCGTGAAGCATATTTGGTAATTCATGCTATTAGTGTAGCATTGTGCATAAATGAAAACAATGTTAAAATTGTACTGATGACAATTTTATTATGAGGGAGACGGCCATATGCCTATTAATTCTTTTGATGATTATCCCATGAGTTTTCGGCCAAGAATAAAAGACAAAAGTCAGCCAATTTATTTGCAATTGGTTAAACAGCTTAGGGAAGCAATTATTGT
The DNA here is from genome assembly GCA_022653215.1 of Acidaminococcaceae bacterium. Classification (GTDB taxonomy): domain Bacteria; phylum Bacillota; class Negativicutes; order Acidaminococcales; family Acidaminococcaceae; genus JALCSJ01. The sequence goes on along the minus strand of JALCSJ010000019.1, from coordinate 16,864 downwards.
CGGTTCTCTAAAACCGGGTGATAAATTGCCCCCTCAGCGGGAGTTAGCTGATTATCTGGACATACATTTAAGTACCGTAACCAGAGCTTATAAAATATGTGAGGAAAAAGGGCTTATTTGTGCTAAGACCGGTCAAGGAACCTTTATTTCTTCTGATGTTGAGGCAAGCAATATACTTTTATATCCTGAAACGAATAATTTTGCCAAGCTAGGGACTATCATTCCGCCCTATAACGGCAATGAAAAACTTGTAGAGTTTATAAAAGACATTATGAATCAACCGGATATTGCTAAATTTTTAGAATACGGGTCCCCCAATGGCACATTAACTCAAAGAAAAAATATTGCCCATTGGATGGAAACCATTGGGATTGCAGCTTCGGAAGAACAGATCTGTTTTGCCACAGGTGGGCAAAATGCTCTTTGTGCTGCGCTATTTGGACTATTCAAAGCAGGGGATAGAATCGGTGCCAACTCATTAAGTTTTCCCGGATTAAAGGCAATCTGCAAAATGTTTGGGGTTCAGTTAGTTCCTTTACCTGAGGTACAAGGACAGCTGGATTGTACACATCTTGAAGCCTTTTGTCGCCAAGAAAATATTAAAGGATTATATTTCATTCCGGATCAACACAATCCTACTACATATACTATGACAACAAGTGAGCGCAAATGTATAGGCGATATTGCAAAGAAACTGGATTTAATAATTCTGGAAGATGCTATTAATCGCATGTATAGCCAGTCAGGCAGACCATCTCTGTATTCTTTTGCCCCGCATAATACAATTTATATATTTAGCACTTCAAAATTTTTAAGCCCCGGGTTACGAGTTGCATTTTTAATTAGTCCTATGAAATACTATAGGGAGATATCTGCATCGCTATATAATATGAATCTCCTTGTTAGTCCCCTTAATCTTGAAATTGTTAATCGTATATTTACAACAGAGCTGTTGGGCGAAATTATTGAGGAGAAAAAAGCTGAACTTGTTGCCCGTGCCGGGATTGTATCTAGGTGTTTTACGGGAAAAAATATTAGAGGTGAAAAGACCTGCAGTTTCAGGTGGTTAATGTTACCGAAAAACATTTCGGGGCAGGACTTTGAGAAAACAGCACAAAAATCTAATGTGCAAGTTTTTGCGGCGGAGCGTTTTGTAATTGGTAATGCCAAGCCTCTTAATGCTGTAAGACTATGCGTTTCTGCACCCCAAACAAGACAAGAACTGCAAAAAGGGTTAATTGCAATTAAAGAATTACTGCAGGACATTAGGATGAAATCTTAAAAGAAAAGGCCAAGGAGTAGAGGAAACGCATGGTAAAATATATTGTGAAACGATTATTACAACTTATACCGGTCATTCTGGCAATTACTTTTCTGTCTTTCGCACTTTTGCGTTTGGCAGGAGGTGATGCTGTTACCTATTTTTACGAAAGAAGGGGCACAGCTGTCAGTCAGGAAGTTATTGACAAAGGCAAAGCTCTTTATGGACTGGACCAGCCTTTCTTAGTCCAATACGGCAATTGGTTAAAGAAAATGGTGTCAGGTGACATGGGCATAAGTTATGTATCCCAAAAGCCCGTTTTTTCAACTTTCCTAGAGAAACTGCCGGCTACGATTTTACTGACGGCAAGTTCTATTATGCTTACCTTGTTAATTGCTTTGCCTCTTGGCATATATTCTGCTCTCAAGCAAAACAGCAAATGGGATTATCTGATTCGTACTTTTACTTTTTTGGGAAATTCTTTGCCTAATTTTTTTGTGGCCATGGTTCTTTTGTATTTTTTAGCTATTAAATTAGCCCTGCTACCGGTTATTTCCGGCGGTGTAACGTTAAAGGGTCTGATTTTGCCGACCTTGACTTTGACTATATCCATGGGTGCAAAATATACCAGACAGGTTCGTGCTATTGTATTGGAAGAAGTGCAAAAAGATTATGTAGTGGGAGCAAAAGCCAGAGGAGTGAGATTTCCGGTTATTATGATCCGAAGCGTCCTGCGTTCCTCCCTCTTTGCACTTATTACTCTCTTGGCATTGTCCATTGGCAGTTTGCTGGGCGGCACGGCGATTGTAGAGAGTATTTTTATGTGGGACGGAGTGGGCAAGCTGGTGGTAGATGCCATTATCATGAGGGATTATCCCATTATTCAAGCTTACGTGGTCTGGATGTCCATTATTTATGCTTTCGTGAATTTACTTACGGATATTGTTTACCATCTTCTTGATCCAAGAGTGGGCTTGGAGGAGGTGGGAAACATATGACAGGTAATATTAAACTACGAAAAAAACTAATCTTGCTGATCACTTTGGCTGTAGCTATTATCCTGATTTGCTTTTTTGCTCCCAAGTTGTGTCCCTTTGATCCCTATGCTCAGGATTTGGCTAAAGCCATGCAGTCACCCAATTGGCATAATTTATTGGGAACAGACCGTTATGGACGGGATATATTGAGTAGGATAATTGTGGGAAGCAGGGCCAGCGTTTTTTCTGCTTTTCTTTTGGTTACGGTTATTACGATTTTTGGTTCTTTTATGGGAGTTGTTTGCGGCTGGCAGGGTGGAAAAACAGATGCAGTCATTATGCGCATTTCGGATGTATTCCTGGCTTTTCCCGGTTTGGTTTTTGCCTTAGCGGTTATCGGCGTATTAGGTGGGGGAATGTCTAATGCCATTATTGCTTTAGGTGTCATCAGTTGGCCTAAATACGCAAGATTGGCCAGAAGTTTAACCTTATCTACAAAGAACGCTCCTTATATTGCAGCGGCAAGATTATCCGGGAGTAACAATAGACAAATAATTTATCGGCATATTTTGCCTAATATCAGCGGGCCATTGGTGGTAACGGGAGTTTTGGACATAGGTACCATGATGATGGAATTAGCCGGGTTATCTTTTCTGGGACTAGGGGCACAGCCACCTTTGGCAGAATGGGGCAGCATGATGAGCGAAGGAAGAAGTATGCTGCAAACAACACCATGGGTAGTGCTTTCACCTGGTTTGGCGATTTTTCTTACAGTTTTTGTCTTTAATTTGTTGGGGGACACAGTAAGGGATTATCTAGATCCCAAGGAACGACATAAAATAAGTATTTCCAAAGGAGAACAGGTTATATGCAAAAGAAAAAAATCCTGGCGGGGCTAAGTGCTCTTGCCTTAATGGCTATCCTGGCAGTCGGGTGCGGTTCATCTGCTAAGCAAGCTAGTCCGGCCGGGGAGAAAAAGTTTGTATATGGTACCACCGGATATGGAGTGGATATGGGGGATGAAGGATTAAATCCTCATAAGAGTTATTCCGGCTGGAGCTGTGTCCGTTATGGAGTGGGGGAAACCTTGTTTAAATTCAGTGACACCATGGAACCGGTGCCTTGGCTGGCTACGGCCTATAAATTTACGAATCCTAATACAGTGGTAATTACTCTTAGAGATAATGTTACCTTTTCCAGTGGTCGTAAGCTGGATGGAGCCGCTGTTAAAGAGTGTCTGGAGCATTTATTAAAGGTTCATGACCGAGCTCCCCTGGACACGAAGATTGACAAGATAACTGCTCAAGGACAAACCGTCACCATTCATACCAAAGAACCTACTCCTGCTCTTATTAACTATTTATGTGACCCTTATGGAGCTATTATTGATATGCAGGCAGGCATTAAAGCTGATTCCAACGTGGCGGGAACGGGGCCTTATATTGCTTCTGCTGTTTCCGATACAGAAATAACTTTGCATAAAAACCCCAATTACTGGGGTAAAATAAAGCCCAAAATAGACACTATTGTAGTAAAAGCTATGACCAATGGTGATACCATGACCATGGCATTGCAAAGCGGGGAACTGGATGCAACCTATGGTCTGCCTTATGCCAGCTATAAATTATTCGAAAACAAGAAAGAATATAACATTAGTTCCATTGCAACGAGCCGTACTTTCTTTGCCCAAATGAATTATCATTCTTCCCTTATGCAGGATAAAGCAGTAAGAGAGGCCATCGCTTTGGGCATTAATAAAGAGGCTTTTGTCAAAGTATTGCTTAATGGTCATGGAACACCGGCAGTAGGCCCTTTCCCGGATAGTTTTAAATTTGGCGGCAAAATGGTTCATGGTCTTCAGTATAATCCGGCTGAAGCCAAGAAAATTTTGGCAGCAGCCGGTTGGCAAGACACCAACGGAGATGGTTATGTAGACAAAAATGGTGAAAATCTTACCATTCGCTGGCTTACCTATCCGGGTCGTATGGAACTTCCTATTCTGGCAGAAGCAGCACAGGCAACCCTAAAAGATATTGGCATCAAAGTTGAAGTCAACAGCAATGCCAATCATTTAAAGGAAATAAAAAAAGGTACATTTGATGTTTATGCCAGCGCCATGGTAACAGCGCCTACCGGAGATCCGGAGTATTTCTTTACTACTTGCTGTTTAGCTGCTTCTGCGAAGAATCGGGGCTTTTACCATAATGACAATTTAGAAAAATTGGCTCAAGAGCTCCATATAACTTTTGACAGAGATAAGCGCGGGCAATTGGTTGCCCAAATGCAGCAGATTCTTTTGGATGACAGGGGTTATTTGTTTGCTTCCCATTTACAAATGAGCTTGGTGGCGAAAAGTAAGGTTAAAGGCTTAGTTGCACATCCTTGTGACTATTACGAAATAACCTCTGATTTGGATGTATAAAACTAAGAAAGGAGCTGAATATTGTGCCGCTCTTAAGCATAAGGAATCTTAAAATCAATTATGGACCAAAAGAAGTATTGCATAATATCAGCTTCGCTCTGGAACCGGGTGAAATTCTAGGATTAATCGGAGAAAGCGGCAGTGGTAAAAGCACCCTGCTGCGGGCTATTATAGGCGAACTGAGTTCAAGCGGTGCCATAACAGATGGCACCATGGAATATAAAAACCGGGACTTAATAAATATTTCGGAAGAAGAATTGCGACGTTTATTGGGTCCGGAAATCAGTATCTTGTTCCAAGATTCCAAGAATGCCATGTGCCAGATCCGCAAGATTAGAGATTTGCTGTATGAGGCTATGAATGCTCATCTTACCATCAGTTTTACCGATGCCATGAACCGGGCAAAAAGACTTATGGTAAAAATCGGTTTGACGGATACAGACAGAATTTTGCACAGCTATCCTTTTGAATTATCAGGAGGCATGAATCAAAGAGTTGGTTTAGTAATGGCCATGCTCTTGCAGCCATCCTTGTTATTGGCCGATGAACCGACTAGTGCCTTGGATGTTACCCTGCAAAAACAGGTAATTAAGGAAATACAATTAATGCAGCAAACCTATCATATGGCAGTAATCTTTGCTACCCATAACATAGCTTTGGCCCGGCAGATTACAGATAAGATATTAGTGTTAAAAGACGGAGAACTTATTGAACAGGGTAATACCAAAGATGTTTTGCGAAATCCGCAAAGGGCATATACTAAAGACCTAATAGAGGCAGTACCACACTTAAGGAGAGCAAATGACTGATTATATTTTGCAGACAGAACATATATATAAATATTTCTCCGGGAAGAGGGGAAAGTTTTCTGCTTTGGAAGATATAAACATAGCTTTGTCCAAGGGAGAGTGTTTGGGCATAGTGGGAGAGTCAGGCAGCGGCAAGAGCACCCTGGCCCGTATTGTCTGCTGTCTGGAGGAACCATCAGAAGGGAAACTTTTTCTGGAGAACAATGATATAACTAATTTGACAGCCAAAGAACAAAGGAAGATTTATCAAAAAATCCAAATGGTTTTTCAAAACCCGACGGATTCTTTTGACCCGCGCTGCACTTTGCATGCCGGAATAAGTGAAGGACTAAAAAATTTAGGCAGGACCCAAAAAGAGATCCTGCCTAAAATTGAAGCACTTATGGATAAATGCGGATTACCGGCTGAATTGGGAAAACGCTACCCTTACGAAGTAAGCGGCGGACAATGCCAGAGAGCTGCCCTGGTGCGAGCTTTGGCCATGGAGCCGGAAATACTGGTCTGCGACGAAATCACCAGTAATTTAGATGTTAGTGTACAAAAACAACTTATGGAATTTTTGCAAGAACTTAAAAAAACAGACAAAATGTCTTTCCTTTTTATCTGTCATGATTTAGCTTTAGTACAACAATTTTGTGACAGAGTAGTTATTATGCAAAAAGGAAAGATAGTAGAGGCAGGAGCAACAGAAAAAATCATAAGCATGCCAGAGACAGAGTATACCAAACTCCTTATGGATGCAGCTTTTTAGTAAAGAATTTTTTATTTTGCAAACTTTAAGTTGCCAGGCAGCCTTTTCATTACATAAGAATGAACTCCGCCATTAAGCTCAGGGGTAGCCGGTGCCACGCAAGCATAATTATTGACATAAATCAAAAGCATATAATCAGCCGGTTTGCAGCGGACGCTGAATTGTGCTTCGCTATTGGTATGACCATTGCCATAATAGCCACCATGGAAGACATTTCCCTCTAAATAAGAATTCTTGGGGGTAATATATACTTCCGTATACTCAGGTACTTTCATACCTGGTTTATCATCAAAGCGCACGGTACCTTTAATGGTATATTTGCTATTGGCATCAAAACCCACAGGACTGTTAAGAGTTACCTCAATTTTGGTGGGATGATCCGCCAGACCCGGTGCATTTACTTGGGTAGATGAGGAACCGCTACTGCTACTGCCGCTGTTAGAGCCGCCACCACTCGGCAGATTAATTGTGATGCCGCCCAAACTAAAAGCTTCACTGACTGCCAAGGGAATCGTTAACATCACTAATAACGCAATACTAAGCATTTTTTTCATAATAAAACCTCCTCGTCCTATTTTTCTTATCTTAATTATACAAAAAAATATTTCAAATTGTACTGAGGTACGCCTCAGTATCTAAAAAGCAAAGGTTAATAGCTTTTATTAAATTATGGTAATTTTATGGAAAGAAAATTTGACAAGTGTAGTAAAAAGGTTTATTATAACATTCATAAAAATTACACATTTTTAACTTAAGCAAAGCTGCTTTTGAAAAGATTCTTTTCAAGAGCAGTTTTTTTATTTGCTAATAAAGCTATTGCTTTATTATATATAAGACACTACCAGACAAATGAGGGGGAGTATTTTATGAAGAAAACAAGAGGATTGACCAAATGGACAGGTATTTTGCTTTTGACAATTTTAGTAGTCTTTAGTTTAATGACCGGTTGCGGCAAGAAAGAAACAGTACCCAAGGCTGCCGGTGCCCCGGCTAAATCCAAGGCAAGCAGCATTGAGCAAATTAAAAAGAAAGGCAAACTGGTTCTGGCCACAGGCAACTATCGTCCCTTTGAATATCATGACGAAAAAACCAATAAAACCGTAGGCTATGACATTGATTTGGCAGAAGCTATAGCGAAAAAACTTGGGGTTCCCCTAGAAGTAAAGGATATGCAATTTACCAGCTTAATTCCTTCTTTGCAAAATGGTCAAGTTGATATAGTTATTGCAGCTATGTATATTACGGATGCAAGAAAACAGGCCGTTGATTTTGCTAAGCCTTATATGAAAACAGGTATGGTTCTGGCAGTTAATGCCGGTAATACAGATATTAAGAGCACGAAGGATCTGAACGGCAAGACCGTGGGAGTTAAGACCGGTGCAACCAGCGAGAAAGTAGCACAGGATTTGAAAAAACAGGGTATTAATATGACAATCAAGAGCTATAAAGAAACCGTGGATTATCTAATGGATATGGAAAACGGCAGAACGGATGCTTCCATTAATGATCTTCTTAACCAGTTGGAATATGACAAGACCCATCCCAATGTTAAAATTGTAGGAGAACCTTTCACCAAGGCGGAGCTTGGCATAGCTGTTAAGAAAGGCAGCAATGACCTTGTAGATTTAATTAACGGTGTGTTGGCTGAAATGGACAAGAATGGTGAAAGCAAAAAGCTATATGACAAATGGTTAATCGGTAAAAAATAACAACCTGGAAAGGAAGTAGAACCATGCAGCTAGATTATTCCGTGATTTTGGACAAGCTTCCTTTGTTTCTTGATGGATGTTTTGTTACTTTGGAAATATCGTTTTTTGCTTTATTATTGGGAATGATGTTTGGTATTATTGGTGCCTTGTGCAGGATTGCCAATAATCGTTTTCTCAACAGTATAGCGTTTTTCTACGTGTGGATTATCCGTGGCACACCTGTGATGGTGCAGTTGTTTATCCTCTATTTTGGCTTGCCCCAGTTGGGCATTAAGCTGTCCAGCATGACGGCGGGGGTATTGGGGCTGGCTGTTAATACAGGCGCTTATATTGCGGAAATCATTCGGGCCGGCATTCAGGCAGTGGACAAAGGACAGTTTGAGGCGGCGCTGTCTTTAGGTATGAAATACCCTAAAGTTATGGTGCGCATTATAGGTCCTCAGGCTGTGAAATTCTGTATTCCGCCTCTGGTCAGCCAATTTATCATGACATTAAAGAATTCATCCATTGCTTCTCTAGTGACTATTACAGAATTACTGCGTACAGGGGAACAATTGATTTATACCACTTTTCGCAGCTTTGAAGTTTATACGGTGGTGGCCGTGCTCTACCTGATTATGAATTCTTTCTTTATGATTATGGCCAGCAAATTGGAAAAGAGGATGGAACGGACATGAAAAACATTGTAGAAATGCAAGGGGTTTTTAAATCTTTTGGTCCCGTAGAAGTCTTAAAGGATTTCAACTTGCAGCTGGTGGAGGGCGAAAAGGTAGTTATTATCGGGCCTAGCGGCTCAGGCAAAAGCACTGTTTTAAGGTGTATAAACAAACTGGAATCAATACAGTCAGGAAAAATAGTTTTCGAGGGAACGCCCATTACTACCCATACAGACTTAAGCACTTTGCGTACAAAAATTGGCATGGTATTTCAAAAGTTTAATTTGTTTCCGCATATGACGGTTTTAGAAAATGTTATTGAGGCTCCCATGTCTGTGAAGGGGATTAAACATAGTGAGGCTGAGCAAGAAGCTTTAGTATTATTGGACAGAGTAGGACTGGCCGACAAGAAGGACAGCTATCCGAAAGAATTGTCCGGGGGCCAGCAGCAAAGAGTGGCTATTGCCAGAGCTCTGGCCATGCGTCCCCAAATTATGCTTTTTGACGAACCAACCTCAGCTCTGGACCCGGAGTTGGTAGGAGAAGTTCTGCTGGTAATGAAAAAACTGGCAGAAGATGGTTTGACTATGGTTGTGGTAACTCATGAAATGGGTTTTGCCAGAGAAGTAGCCGACCGGGTGATTTTTATGGATCAGGGGGTTATTGTGGAGCAGGGTGACCCGGAACAAATCTTCCAGCATCCTATGCAGCTAAGAACTCAGAATTTCCTGAGCCGTATTAGACATTAATTTTCACAAACCCGGTTACTCCATAGTAACCGGGTTTTTAATAAATGAGAGGTGATAAAGAATGTTAAATGCAGAAAGACAGCAGGAGGTCATTACTCTTTGCCAGCATCTGGTTCAATGTAAAAGCTATTCAGGGGAAGAGGGCAGTGTGGCTGAGGTGCTGAAGAATTATTTTCAAAGCCATGGTTTTGATGCAGTCAGCGTAGATAACTACGGTAACTGCCTAGGATATATGCAAGGCACCGGGCCGGGCCCTACGATTTTATTGGATGGTCATATGGATACAGTACCTGTTACAGAGCCGGAAAGCTGGGATTATCCTCCTTTTGGGGCAGAAATTCATGATGGGAAAATTCATGGTAGAGGCACTTCCGATATGAAAGGAGCTTTAGCGGCTATGTGCTGCAGTGTGGCCAATTTTGCAATAGACAACAAAAAGAATTTTGCCGGTAATATTTATGTAGCCGGAGTTGTACATGAAGAATGTTTTGAAGGAGTGGCAGCCAGGAGTATTAGTAAGCTGGTTAAACCAGATTATGTAATTATTGGGGAAGCATCAGGCCTAAATATTAAAATAGGGCAAAGAGGTAGGGCGGAAGTGAAACTAGAGGTTTTTGGCAAACCGGCTCATTCAGCTAATCCGGAAAAAGGTATTAATGCAGTCTATAAAATATGTAAGCTGGTAGAAGCTATAAGAAAGTTGCCTGTAACCAGGGATCCTTTCCTGGGGGAAGGCATTTTGGAATTGACAGATATTAAATCCAGTCCCTATCCGGGGGCTTCCGTAGTGCCGGAATATTGTATGGCTACTTATGATAGAAGACTGTTAACCGGGGAAAGCAAGAAAAGCGTATTGGCCCCTTTGGAAAAGCTGGTGGCTCAACTGAGTGCGGAGGATAGTAAGCTACAGGCTAAAGTCAGCTATGCCCAAGGGGCGGAGAACTGCTATACCGGTCATAAAATTCAAGGGGAACGGTTTTTCCCCGGCTGGGTATTCCCCAAGGATGCTCTTTTTGTGGAGGCTGCAGTTCGAGAACTGGAGGAGAAAGGCTATACTCCTACCATTACCAAATATAATTTCTGTACTAATGGCAGTCACTATGCCGGCGAAGCCGGGATAAAAACCATAGGACTTGGTCCGTCGCGGGAAAATCTGGCACATACCAAAAATGAATATATAGAGATAGAAGAATTGACCAAGGCGGCAGACTGCTACTATGGTGTTTTGCAAGCCTGGACGAAGTTAAAGGAGTAAAAATATGCAAACTTTGCTCAAGGGAGGACTAGTGGTAGATGGTAGCGGCAAGCCGGGTTATAAGGCTGATGTGCTTTTGGAAGATAATAAAATCGCTGCTATTGGCACCATTGCAACAGGTACGAATGTACAGATATTGGACGTAGGGGGACTAGTGGTGGCACCTGGCTTTATTGATACCCATAGCCATAGTGATTTAGAGGTCCTTCTCCAGCCGGAAGTTCTGCCTAAGATTATGCAGGGTATTACTACTGAAATTTTGGGACAGGATGGGATATCTATGGCACCATTGCCTAAGGAGTATATCGGTACATGGCGCAAAAATTTAGCGGGTTTAGACGGCAATAGCGATAAGATTGACTGGGAATATGAAACTACGGATAACTATTTACATATGATTGAAACTGTAAAACCCGGCCTAAACGAATGTTACTTGGTGCCTCATGGCAACGTGCGTATGGAGGCTATGGGGTTAGATGATAGGCCGGCCACAGAGGAAGAGATACGGCGTATGCAGGCTATTGTGCGGAGAGAGATGGAGTCAGGGGCATGGGGACTTTCGACCGGACTTATTTATACCCCCTGTTCTTATGGCAATAGCCGGGAAATCATTGCTATGTGCAAGGTAGTAGCCGAATATGATGGCTGTTTTGTTGTACATCAGCGCAGTGAGGCAGACAGTATTCTGTCTTCTATGGAAGAAGTTATTAATATAGGGCGTCAATCGGGAGTAAAAATCCATTGGTCCCATTTTAAGGTCTGTGGTCGGAAAAATTGGCATAAAGCCGGTCAGGTTGTGGAGATGTTGGAAAATGCCCGGGAAGAGGGCATCAGAGTATCTTTTGATCAATATCCCTATATAGCAGGCAGTACTATGCTGGGTGTTATTTTACCACCTTGGGTGGAAAATGGCGGCACAGATAGGGCTCTTGCTAGATTAAGCAATCCATTTTTGAGAGAAAAAATGATTTTTGACATAGAACATGGTTTGCCGGGTTGGGATAATTTTGTGGAATTTGCAGGATTGGATGGGATTTATGTAACGTCTGTTCAAACACCTGCTAATGAGGATGCAGTAGGACTAAGCCTGATGGAACTAGGTAAGCTGCGTGGTAAAGAGACCTATCAAGCTACCTTTGATTTGCTGGAACAGGAAGAAAACGCTGTGGGTATGGTGGACTTTTACGGTAGTGAGTCTAACGTTAAACAATTTATGCAACTGCCGGAAATGAATGTCTGTACGGATGGAATCCTTTGTCCCGGGAAACCCCATCCACGTTTATACAGCGCTTTTCCTCGTATCCTAGGCAAGTATGTTAGGGAGGAAAAAACTCTGACCTTGGAAGAAGCAGTGTATAAGATGACGCAAAAACCGGCCGCAATTTTTAACATTAGGAAACGTGGTAAGATTGCAGTAGGTAATTTTGCGGATTTTACTATTTTTGATCCTAATACTATAAAAGACGTGGGTGATTTTACTAATCCGCAACAGTATCCGCAGGGCATTGCTTATGTGCTGGTCAATGGAACTGTTACCATAGATCATGGCAGGTATACAGGCAGACGAAAGGGCAAGGTGCTTCGCAGAGACTGATAATACAATATTAAAAAAGGCTGCAACGTAATGACAAAAAGTCATTATGTTACCCTTGCAAAATCATGGTACAGAGCATAGACCGTTATGTGCAAAGGGTTGCCAGAATAGACATGGTAAGACGGTAGTAAAAAATATTGTAAATTTTCAGACCATTACTTATAAAAAGTGATGGTCTTTATGTTATAATATTGCCAAAAGATTTTAAACATTGTAATGTATATAGCTTAACAAAAACACGAAGGTACATTAGGAGGAGATGAAATGAAGACGGGGCAAGGGTATAAAAAGCTAGTAGGGAGAATTACTTTAAGTATGTTTCTCATGGGTGCTGGACTTGGCCATATGACAAAAACCGAGGCCGCAGATGCTGCCAGCTTTAAGACACCGGAATATTACAAAATGGGCGCTCTTGATTATATTGGGGCTGCAGATGCTTATGCTCTGGGTTTTAGTGGCAAAGGCGTGCGCACAGCTGTAGTAGATACAGATACGAGAATTATCCATGTAGATTTTAAGGGAAAAGATATCTCTTATGGTGGTAATTATAATGATAATCAAAATTGGGTAAAAATTGACCATGGTACTCATGTCAGCGGCATAATTGCTGCCAATAAAGATGATTTAGGTATGCATGGGGTAGCTTATAATGCTGACTTGTGGACTGCTAATATGGAGACAAAGTATGAAAAGAAGCTGCAAGAAACACCGGATATCAAAATCATTAACTGTAGCTTTGGTTATGAAAGCATTTTGGAATTGCAGGATCTGACTAAATATGGTAATGTCTCTTGGAAAGGCTATACTAAGTGGTTAGATAGGACTGAACTATCTAAGGAAGAACAAGAAGGATATTATAATCAACGGCTTGATTGGACAGATTTAGCAACCAATCATGATAAACTTTTTATTGTTTCAGCGGGAAATTGCGGACATCTGTCAGTAGAATCCACAAATTCGGGCCAAGGTTTTTTCACACCGGAGTTGAAGAATAATATTATCGCTGTTGGTGCAATTAATGTGCCTGATGCTCAAGGTGGTATAGTTAATAATTATCATTCTGATTTTTCCCAGATGGCCATGTTTTATGAAGATAATTTCATTTCTGCACCTGGCAATAAAATTTATTCCAGCAAAGCTTCTTCTCCTAATAACGCAGCCGATGTACTGGAGATGCAGGGTACTTCTATGGCGGCACCGGTAGTCAGCGGTGTTGCAACCCTGGTACAAGAGGCCTTTCCCTATATGTCAGCTAAGCAAATAGGTGATGTCTTATTGTCTACGGCAGTAATGCCAGAGTATAATCAGAACGATGGATTTTACTCTCTTCGTGATATAGAAAATGGGGAAAAACCCCATGGACTCAACATAATATACTACAATAATAAGGCTAAACCTACTACTACAGCAGAATGGATGACAGTTTTAGAAGATACCATTAATTTAAAGGGCGACGATTTAATTGAAGAATTAAAGACCAGGAAGGCTATGGATGCCAATGGTAATCTTATAACTGACAATTTATTTTTCTACAACAACATTCCGGCCAGCGTGGTTTTCGGTCAAGGGGCAGTCAATGCGGCCAAGGCAGTTAAAGGCCCCGGTGTTTTAAATGCCAACCGGCTTAGTTCTGACGATATTTATACTTTGGTTGATGGGTCAAAACAGGTCCTCTATAGTGTAGACACCAAAGGCTATAACTCTGCATGGAGTAACGATATTAGCGAAAAACAGGTGGAAACTGTTGATGAGGACGCAGAACTCCAAGCTCGCGAAGCTTTCTATCGTCAGTATGGGGCAGAAGCAGAAGTCCATGGTTATACAGGAAAGTTGCAGAATATTGAAGATTATATTGCTATTTATAATAAATCTTTAGAAAAAAGTCCCTTATTGAATTTGCCAGTGGGCTTAGTGAAGCAGGGAAAAGGAATATTGAGTCTGAATGGTCAAAACACCTATACAGGTATTAGCCAGATAGAAGAAGGAACACTGCAAATAAATGGCAGCGTAGCTAGTAATGTAGTTCTTATGGGCAGCGATACTAAGACCGCAGCTCTGGCCGGCAAAGGTATTATCCAGGGCGATGTGTATAACAACGGTCAAACTGTTGTGGCAGGAAACTATGTGTTTACCAATGTTTATGATGTTAGTCCTGTTCTTGATACGGAAGGAAGTTATATTGAACAAACCTTTAATTCAGACGGGGGTACTTTGGCGGTAGCTTTTAATCAGGACTTGACTAAGAATGGCTACATTCAGGCTAATACAATGAATCTGCGCGATTTACAGCTGGTACCGGCCAATGGTGCTACTCCTTTGTGGGGAAATTATGATGTTTTGTATTCTACAAAGGATGTAGACGCAACAAAGAATACATTTGCAGACAATGAAGTTTCGCCCTATTTAAATATCCAAGGTAAATGGGACGAAAAAACCGGCATTATGACAATTGCCAAAACCCAAAATCTAGATGACACAGATGGCCTCAATGATATGCAGAAAAGTGTGCTTAACGGAGTGGAAGGGGTATTCGGTAATAGTTCTATAGAGAAGCAAAAACAGCTTATGCCATTGTATTACAAGAGTGCCCAGACAGTGACTCAAGAAAGCTCTCACTTAGCGGCTAATCAGCGAGCAGCTTTGCTGACTGATTCTTTAACCAGCAGGGTTACCAATAATGCTGTTTATGACAGGCTAAATGCCACGAATTCGCTTTCTGGGTTAGGCGCAGAATATTATAATAACAAAGAAGTCGATGTAAAAGTGCCGGGCTTTTCCGGAAAGCCACAAATTGTCAAAACCCACCTGCAGCTAAATCCGGTAAAGGATAATTTCTGGGGTAAGATGTTCAGAGGTTTTGAGCATATGGATGGTCAGACAGGAGGACATGGCTTTGATAATGCCGTAACCGGTGGTATGCTGGGATATGACAGAATGTTGGGAGCAACATCTAGATTGGGCGGCTTTTTCAGCTATGGGGAAGTAAAATATAATTCAGAGGGCATAGCCGGAGACAGTAAAGATTGGCGGATTGGACTTTATGGTAGCAAGCAAAATGGTAACTGGGATTATCAATGGCTAGCAAGCTATGGACAAAACCGTTATGATTTGGATCATTATGAATATGCTTTCGGTATGAAGAGCGGCAGTGATTTTAAGAGTAAACTGTGGGAAGCACAAATAACAGCAGGATACCTGCTGCCATCTACACAAAATAAAGTGTGGCAGATAAAGCCCTATGCTACTGTGGCCTATAGCCATATTAATCAAGATGGTTATACAGAAACAGGAAACAATCTTTTGGCACAAAAAATAGAGAGTGCCGGCAATAACAACTGGACGGCAGAAGTAGGAACTAAATTCCGGAGAAGATATGCTAATGGTACGGGGTGGGGCGGCAGTATTGGTTACAAGCGAGTGCTGAGCGGAGCAAATCCCGGACTGGACGGAACTTTCTTAGCAGATACAAGCAGCAATGTATTCCATATCTCCTACGATAATGATAGAAATTTCCTAACATATAATTTAAATGCTTTTAGTAATATCGGGGATAGGTGGACTATTCAAGGAGATATTACAGGTATAAAGAGCAGCAGTAGTCATACGGAACTCTACAGTGTTATGGCTAAATACTCTTTCTAAAACAGCTTTAAAATAATTCAAGGGACTGTAAACTAATGACAAAAAGTCATTGTTTTACAGTCCCTTAAATATTTATTTACATACTCATTTTATTCTTTACTAACAACATCTTTGTCAATCATACCCAATTTATAACTCGTTACTAAATTAACAATGATATTGGAATAAACATTTACAAGTGTATAAACACAGTCTAAACATACAGTAGCGGTAATTGCCAGAGCCAGAGTTTCTTTAGGCAGCCTCCAACTGGCGAAAAGCATGGTAAGCAGAGAAATATCTCCTCCTGCTACCGGGGGAGCACCATAAACTATCAACAAACAAGTAAAACCTATTAATAAAATGGTTACATAAGTAAGTGGCAAATCCAAAAGATGCATGCAAAGAACCGAGGTAACAAAAATTGCTGCCAAAGACCCTGCCAAATTCATAGTCTGCCCTAGGGGCACAGCAAAATTTACAAAGCGGGGTGCAACTCCCAATTTTTGTTTAAAAGTGGTAATAATTGAGTCTAAAGCTATAAAACTGGAACCTGTGGAAAAAGCAATGAAAAAAGATTTTTTACAGTGGCGTAAAATAAACAGGGGATTGCGTCCAATGGTAACTCCTAAAAAAATAGTTATAGCAATACAAGCCAGGCAAAGAATTAAGAAGATGTGAGAAATCAAGTTTACAGCCGGAAGAATGATTTGTGAACCCTTATCCAACAGAATTTTCATTAAGCCAAGATAGTTAATCAGGGGTAAAAAAGAGCAGGCTACCTGCAATACGCTATTTAAAAGTTTGTTTAAAGCGTAAATAAGGTCTACTACTGAATCCATTGCTTCTCTTGTATATAGGATGGCAGTACCGAAAACCATAGCCAATATTACTATTTGCATTATGTTGCCGCTAGTAAAAGGGGTAAATAAGTTAGTAGGAATGAAATCCAGAGTCAGACTGCTTAAACCGGCAAATAAGGAAGTAAAGTTTACCTTTGCGCTGTCTGATAAAGGCAAAAGCAAAGATAATATGACAGAATAAAAAAGATAAACAGCTA
>JALCSJ010000018.1 GCA_022653215.1 Acidaminococcaceae bacterium | reverse complement strand
CATAAACATACCGAACACTACTAACATAATAATTATTAACAATAGCAATAAATATTTATTATCTGTCATTGCTATAAGCATATTAGTCAGTGTTTTAGGTAATTGATCAAAAACTACTCCATAGCTAAAAATACCTGAAAAAGCCAAAATCATCGTAATAACAGACAAGTCTTTGACACTATCAACAACGCACTTTTTGAATTTTTCCATATTAAGTTCTTTATAAATAAATCCACCCACAAAAAGAGCATAAAACACAGCAAAGGCACCTGATTCAGATGGTGTCATAACACCAAAACGAATAAAAACGATTAATAAAATTGGAAACATTAATGCCCAAATACTTTCCACACATGCATGAATAATTGTAGATAAAGAAGAAGGTTTTTCATGATCCGGTTTATAGCCAAAATGATGTGCTGACCAAGCTGTAGCAATCATCATCGTTATGCACATAATGCCACCCGGAATAAATCCTGCAACAAACAAACGACCTATGGATACTTCTCCCACTGTGCCATAAAGTATCAACCCCATAGACGGAGGAATTGTAGCAACAATAAGTCCTGTCAAACAATTAACGGCCGCTGCCCAACCCGGAGCATATCCGCGTTTAGTCATTTCAGGGCCCAAGATGCGACATTCCATAGCAGCATCTGCTACTGCTGAACCGGAAACACCACCCATTAAAGTGGATAAAACTACAGAAACCTGTCCAATAGAACCCCACATGTGGCCGGTAAGTACATTAGATAATTTCACTAATCTACTTGTCACACCAGTATTATTCATTAAATTACCTGCAAAAATAAAAAGAGGAATTGCTAGCATGGTAAAAGACTGGGTTGTAGACAGAGATTTCTGGACTAAAATTGTCCAAGGAATTTCCGGTCGGAGTAAAAAGAAGGCAAACCCAGATGTGGCAATGGCAAAAGCCACCGGCATTCCCAAAAAAAGAAATACTAAAAAAAGTCCAACTGCATATAACATAATTTTTTTTCTCCTGTTTTTAATTAGGCTTTCCGTTATCCTAACTTCTAATATCTTTTTTCAGTTTACCTAAGATGCTAAAGAACATGAAAAAAGCACCTACAGGTACGGCTAATGTGCACCAAGCATAACTGATATGCAATGTATTAAATGTTCTCAGCCAACTTTGTCCGACCAACATATAGCCATATACCACCAGAATCAGTAGAAAAAGCAACATTAAAACATCAAAAATCAAAGTCAATATTTTCTGAATAGACTTTGGCAGTTTATTAACCAACATATCAATACGAATTAAATGCCCCTTACGAATAATTACATCAGAGCCTATAAATGTTAACCAGCCAAAAGCCAACAAAGCCACATCCTGAGCCCAGTTTATTGGCTGTCCTATTGTTCTTGCAATGGCAGAAAAGAATACCAAAGCTGAAATAAGACAAAGTAAAAAGGATGCTATAACTTCTTCAACTTTTAAAACAATGTCTGCTAATTTACTCATATAAATCTCCTTGCTCACCTTAATCAAAAAATATTGTTTTTAATTTAAATATAGCCTAGAAAAATTCTAGGCTATATTTTACGTTATGTTGTTAAAAAGTTTTGTATTATTTCTTACCAATCTCTTTATACAATTGTGCACGTAAATCAGCATAGCCTAATGCCTTATAAACAGGCTCAACAGCTTCTTTAAAGGGTTTCAAATCAGGTGTGGAAACCTGTGCTCCTGCTTTTATCATCTTTTTCTCTGCTTCATCACATTCTGCAATAACGTCTTTGGCAGTTTCTTTACCAACTTCAATAGCTGTTTCAACTAACAACTTTTGTAAATCAGCAGGCAAAGTATTGAACCACTTAGAACCGCAAATCAAACCTTGCATTAATTGGAAATGACCGGTCTTAGCTTGGTATTTGCAAACTTCAAAAGTCTTGGAAGGAAATGCAGATGTGTTTTGAACTTCACAGCCATCTAAAGCTTTTGATTGAATACCATTGTAAACTTCTCCCCAGGACATGGAAACAGGTGTTGCTCCCATAGCTGCAACAGATTTAGTAGTAACTTCCTGTCCTATAGTACGAATACGTTGACCCTTTAAGTCAGCAGGACTTTTAATAGGTTTATTGGTCCAGAAATGACGAGGTCCATCATAAAAAGTAAATGACAATACCTTAACGCCATGCTCTTTGTCTAGCTTATCAAGCCAACCTTTAAAAGTTTTAGTCTGAGTGATTTTATAACCTTCATCATAATTATCAGCAAAATAGCCCATCATCAAAATAGAGAAATCTTTAACATATTGGCCCATACGGGAAGCATCTGTGTTAACTGCTACGTTAGCACCTTGAATGCCTTGCTCCAGCATATCTTCATCACTGCCTAATTGACCGGCAGGATAAACAGTAACTTTCAAACGACCCTTTGATTTTTTGTTCAATTCTTCCGCCAGTTTTTTGTAGTTTCTGGTAATCAAAGCTTGGTCTGCCTGAGATGTACCAATCTTTAACTCATACACCTGCTTACCATCTGCAGATTTTGATGCCCCACTATCTTTTTTGCCCATTCCCGGCATGGAGCAACCTCCTACCACTGCCATGAGTGCTGCCATGGCTACTGCCACCATAATTCTCTTCTTCATCCTTACATCCATCCCTTCCTGTTTTTAAATTCTGATTGATTTATTGTTTCTCTTTTTCATAGAGTTCAATAACTTTCTGATTGTCTTTCAAATGCTCCAGCATGGCCTTTGCTGCAGCTTCCCCATCCCTGCTGAGTATAGCTTTAAGAATTTTTTCGTGAGCCATGATAGTTTTTTTCCTCATTTTGATGTTATAATCTTTCGCCTGAAAATTCATAGGTCCCAACTGCTGAACACTATATACTATGATGGGGATAAGCTTCGGTACTACAAGATTATGAGTACATCTAGCTAAAGCTATATGGAATTTTTCATCTGCTTCTAAATGATTAATATGTTGTTCCAACTGATTCCGCACTTTATTACAAGCTTCCGTTATTTTCTGTAAATCAACTTCTGTAGCTCTTTCAGCTGCAATTCGTACTACCCATGTTTCAATAACCATACGCATTTCCAATAAATCTTTAGCCAGCTTTATGTCATTATTTACAAAAGCAAAACCTAAAGGATCTTCTATAACACCGGTATGTTTTGCAACATATGTACCTTTTCCTCGACGTATCTGCAAAACATTTCTTGCTACTAATATTTTTACAGCCTCTCTTATAGTACCGCGTCCAACATTCAGCTGAGCAGCCAGTTCAAATTCATTGGGGAGTTTATCTCCGCTTTCTATGTGTTGCTCAATAACATATTGAGAAATTTGACCTGCAGCTTGTTCTGCCAATGGTTCTTCTGTCGGCTTTATCATATTAAGAATTTTATTTTCTTGCAAATCCACAAATATTTCCCCCTATTCAAAGCCGTTTTTTGCTAATTTTACATACTATTAATAAATCTGAAGATTTCATTATTTCTCAATATTCCATTTTTGTTATAAACAAATTGTAGCACGTATAACGTCATACGTCAATTTTGTGTATAATTTGCCTACAATTACATATTCCAAACAAAAAAACTGCAATAGTCATAAACTATTGCAGTTTTTCTTATAAAACCACACCGTCTTTAAATATTGAAATTCCTCTAAACTCATTAATTTCGTTTTTAGCCTGTTTGCCGCTTGCTACGGCAATAACTAGCTGAAGCAGCTGCTTCCCTACGGAGTCAATACTGTCTCCTGTAGCTACAACTCCTGCATTGAAATCAATCCAGTTGGCTTTTTTAGCAGCCAGGTTCGTATTAGAAGAAATTTTCAAAGTAGGTACCGGTGCTCCAAAAGGAGTTCCCCTGCCTGTTGTGAATAAAATTAACTGAGCTCCCGCCGCGGTTAAAGCAGTACAGGAAACCAAATCATTGCCCGGTCCATATAACAATGTCAATCCGTGCTTGGTTACTTGTTCGGCATAATTAATAACGTCAACAATGGGAGCTGTTCCACCCTTTTGGACGCAGCCGCAGCTTTTATCTTCCAGAGTAGTAATGCCGCCGGCCTTGTTACCGGGACTGGGATTATCATATACCACTTCATGATGGGCAATAAAATAATCTTTAAACCCATTAAGCATATGAGCAGCCTTTTGAAAGACCTGTTCATTTATGCAACGGTTCATGAGCATTCCCTCAGCGCCAAACATCTCCGGAACCTCGGTCAAAATCGTACTGCCACCTTGAGCAAGCAATAAATCACTGAACTTGCCTACAACAGGATTAGCAGTAATACCTGATAAACCGTCAGAACCACCGCACTTCATGCCCACAATTAATTTGTCGGAAGAAAGTTCCTGCCTATGGAAGTTTCCGGCAAAAGCTATGCATTTTTTAAGGAGTTCACGGCCTTTGGCCAACTCATCATTTTCCTCCTGACAAGTCATGAAAA
This sequence comes from Acidaminococcaceae bacterium, assembly GCA_022653215.1. Taxonomy (GTDB): domain Bacteria; phylum Bacillota; class Negativicutes; order Acidaminococcales; family Acidaminococcaceae; genus JALCSJ01. Next base: position 14,818 of record JALCSJ010000018.1, on the reverse strand, counting down.
GAATCCGTTCTTTATCAAAATCTCCCAACTCTTCCAAGAACTGTTCATGAGTGAGATTCTCACAGCCCAGGCTTACCACAAGCACTGCTCCGGCATTAGGGTGTTTGGCCAAAGCAGCCAAAAGTTTCCTGGTTTGAGCATGGTCTTTACCTGTTTGACTGCAGCCAAAAGGATGGGTGAAAGCATGGATTCCTTCCACGGTTCCCTGAACTAAATCCCTATTATCCCTAGCCAGTTTTTCAGCAATATCATTCACGCAGCCAACGGTAGGAATAATCCAGATTTCATTGCGGATGCCCACTTTGCCGTCAGCACGTTGAAAGCCTTGAAAAGTCAAAGGCTTCCCTGTAGGCAATTTAATAGCCGAAGGATGATAGGAATAGGTTACCTCTCCGGACAGATTGGTTTTGGCATTGTGAGTATGAACCCACTCGCCTGCTTTAATATCTACCAAAGCATGTCCGATGGGAAAGCCGTATTTAATAATGTTTTCGCCCTTATTAATGGCTTTTACAGCGATTTTGTGGCCTTGTTTAATATCTTCTAAAGCTGTTATCTTTAAACCATCTACAGTAAGGATTTGGCCCTTTTCTACAGGTTGTATAGCTACAGCCACATTATCATTAGACCCAATATGTATTACAGAGTTCATAGCCGCCCCTCCCTGTTTTATAAACAAGAGGCAAAAGCAGCTTCTGCACCCTTTGTTCTGATTAACTTCAAATCTTCCGTCACAGCCCTTTCCAGACCTGCCACGGCTGTTAAATCCTCGCCCCACATTTTTTCATTAGTGAGAACTGCCTTAACCAAAGCTTCCGGTGCAGCGTTTTTGTGGGCAAAATAGAAATCTAACACCCAGCCATCATCCTGAGCAGAATATTCATTACCCTTAGGCCGTTTGCAAATAAGGACATCCTTTTCTCTTCTTTGAATATCATTGCTAAAGAAGGCTATATAAGCAGCTAAAGACATAGTAAGACATTTAGGCAGCTTACCTGTTTTCGCCACATATTCCTTGAAAGAAGGCATATTCCTGGCTCGCCATTTAGAAGTGGAATTCAAAGAAATACTCATCAATTGATGATCAACAAAAGGATTGTTAAATCTATCTGCTACTGCCTCAGCAAAGTTTTCCAAATCTTTTTTGTCCAAAGGCAAAGTAGGAATAATTTCTTTATAAAGCATAGTATTCATGAAATTACGAATAGTATCATCATGCATGCAGTCACGGACAATATCCTGACCGGCCAAATAAGAACCAAGGACAAAACCTGTATGGGCACCGTTTAAGATACGAACTTTTCTCTTTTTATAAGGAGCCACATCATCTACCACATGGACATTTAAACCGGCTTTTTTAAAAGGCAGCCTATCTTCCAGTTCTTTAGGACCGCCGATAATCCAAACACCGAAGACCTCGCCAACATCCAAGAGTTTATCCGTATAGCCATTAGCTTTTTCCATTTCCGCTAATTCTTTAGGGTCACGAATACGTCCCGGTACAATGCGGTCAACTAAAGTGGTACAGAACAGGTTTTCTTTCTCCAGCCATTTAAGGAAGTCGTCTCCCAGTTTCCAGTCTTTGGCATGATGAATGACACAGTTTTCCAGTTCTTTGCCGTTATTATCAATAAGTTCGCAGCTTAAAATAATCACGCCTTTTTGTCCGGCTTTAAATCTTTCATACAATACTCTGCACAATTTTCCCGGGAAATTTACCGGTGGATTCTGGTCAAATTTAGCTGTGGGATCATAAACAATACCTGCTTCCGTTGTATTGGAAACAATAATTTCCAAATCTTTGCTTCTGGCTATTTCCATTAAAGCAGCAAAGTCTTCATAAGGATTGATGCAGCGGTTAACGCAGGAAATTATCCTTTTGGCATCAATTTTTTTACCCTTTTCACTGCCCCGTAAATACAAGGTATAGAGTCCTTCTTGCTCATTTATAGCTTGCCCTGTATGACCGGAAGGACTGTGTTGCGTAATAACAACTTTACCATTCCAGTCAGCTTTTTCATTAGCAATATCAAAGAAATAATCTACAAAAGCCCGCAAAAAATTACCTGTGCCAAATTGCAGGACTTTCTCCGGAGCCTTTTTTTTCAGATACCCTTTATAACCTATTTCTTCCAGTGTCTTATAGCTTAATTGTGCCATTTTGTTGCCTCCTGTTTACTGAAATAAATACCCCTCTTAACTATCTTTCTTCTTAATTTTAGCAATGTGATACTGAATAGTCAATGAACTTAGAAATGTTGAACACAACAATAAAAAACTGACAATGCCTTGCAACATCGTCAGTTTTTTCCTTATATTTTATTTACCGGCCAGGTGGGTTTTCCACCCCTTAGTACTTCGTCAATACCTTTAGCTGCATCAATGCCCATTTGGTCCATAGCTTTCATGCTTAGTCCGGCATTATGCGGGCTAACGACCACATTGGCCAAAGATAACAAAGGATTGTTTTGCTCAACAGGCTCCTTGGCAAAAACATCCAGCCCCGCTCCTGCTATCTTGTATGATACTAGGGCATTATACAAATCTTCTTCGTTAATCACTCTGCCTCTTGAACAGTTAACCAAAATACATTGAGGTTTCATCATTTTTAAAGTTTTGGCATTAAACATATTAATAGTATCTTTGGTTGCCGGGACATGAACAGAGACTACATCTGCTTCCTGCAATAAATCCTTCAAAGAATTTTTGCGTTCAATATAGTCAGGCCATTTGTCTTCAGGCAAAAAAGTATCCAGTCCTATGGCCTTCATGCCCAGTCCATATACTGTTTTATGTGCCACTAGGCGACCAATTCTGCCACAACCGATTATGCCGATAGTTCTGCCTTCCAGTTCCAGACTTTTAACAATATTTCTTGCAGCAAAATTACCTCTTCTTGTTTCCCCGTCCAAATAAACAAGATGGTTGGCACAGGCTAAAATCAAAGCTAAAGTATGTTCTGCCGCTGAATTAGAATTAGCACAAGGGGCATTAGTAACTTGGATACCCAGTTCTGTGGCAGCTGCCAAATCAATTTGGTCAGTTCCTACACCATGACTGCCTATTACTTTAAGCATTTTTCCTGCTTCCATAATTCTTCTGGTACATTTAATACTGCGTGATATCATTCCCGAACATTGCGGGATAGCTGCGCAGATGCTGTCTTCTGTGGCGCCTTCCAATACTACGACTTCATAGCCATGTACTTTTAAATAAGCTTTGCCGGGTTCCGTAATATTCTCAGGGATTAAAATCTTATATCCCATGCCATCTCCTCCAGTTGGGGTCAACTCTGACCAATTTTCTTATAAGATTTTGTTTAATGCTGCCAAGTCAGCTTCCGTAGTTGACCAGCAGGTAGCAAAACGATACACAGTATGAGTTTCATCATATTTTTCCCAAAAATTAAGTGTTACTTCTTTGGCCAGTTCAGCGGCCTTGGTATTTTCCAGAATAATGAACTGCTGATTAGTAGGAGATTCCAGGAAAAATTTAATATTTTTGCTCTTGAACAGCTTTTTCAAGGCTTCTGCCATATCTATAGCATGCTTGCTAATGTTCAAGTAGAGATTATCAGTAAAAAGTGTATCAAACTGAACGCCTAAAAGTCTGCCCTTGGCCAGTAATGCTCCACGTTTTTTCACCATATTAACAAAATGGGCAGGACGGTTGTTTTTGGTAAACACTACTGCTTCACCGCATAATGCTCCTACTTTAGTACCGCCAATATAGAAAACATCACAGATTCTGGCAATATCTTCCATGGTCACATCAGTGGTACGGCTCATAAGCCCATAACCTAATCTAGCTCCATCAATAAACAAAGGAATTTTAAATTCATGGCAAACAGCAGCAATATCCTCTAATTCTTTTTTTGTATAAAGAGTACCGTATTCTGTAGGATGAGATATATAGGCCATTCCCGGAAATACCATATGTTCATGGTTGCCGTCTCCATAGAAATCAGTAATATACTGTTTCAGTACTTCGGCCGACATTTTCCCGTCTTTTTGGGGAATAGTCAGAACCTTGCTGCCGGAATATTCAATAGCCCCGGCTTCATGAGTATTAACATGTCCTGTCCTTGCAGCGACTACGCCTTCGTACCCTTTAAGCATGGTAGATATAATTACTGCATTAGTCTGAGTCCCTCCTACCAGAAACTCTACCTGAGCCTCTGGACAGCCACAAGCTTGGGCAATTTTTTCCTTTGCGCTTGTACAATAACGGTCAGCACCATACCCTGACAATTGTTCCATATTGGTTTCCGCTAAACGTTGTAAAATTTTAGGATGCGCTCCTGTTAAATAATCGCTTTCAAATGATAGCATTATTACCTAGTCCCCCTTAATTAATCGTTGTCTTATTATAGCATAAATTCCCTTGCTAAAATAGAATGATTTTTTTAAGAAGAAGTTATCTTTTTTGCTTTTTAATTATTAATATATATGTTTTTATATTTGTGATTTTAATTTAAGAAACTTTTTGCTTCTTTTACATTATTAGGAATAATATTATCTATATTTTATTGTTTTTACCGAATTAATGTTGACTATTTATGGTCAAGTTGCTAAAATTAAAATTATAAAAGTTTAAGTTTACTTGTAAAACTTAGGAAAGGTGGCAGAACAATATTATGAGAACAAATAGAGTTTCTCATGGGTTTACTCTTATTGAATTAGTTGTTGTTATTGCCATCCTGGGGCTTTTTGCCGGTATTGCTATTCCCCGTTATTTGGATTTTACGGCCAAAGCACGTGGCAGTAGAATAGTAGCCGATTTAAGAACAATTAACAGTGTTATAGCTGTTTATGAAGCCAAAACCGGTGAATTTCCTAATATAAGGCCCAATGGTGCTGGTAGTGATGTATTAACTGAGGATAACTCCAGTTTGAAAAAATATCCTTTACTGGCAGAGTGGCCTTCTCCTCCGCGAGGCGATACTGTCATCTTTCCTTGCAATCCTACTAAAACAATAACTCTAAAAAATGACAAGAATTACTACATTTGCAATGAAGCAGAGGGAACCGCCAAATTTGTAATTGGTAGTGTTAGTGTTGGTTCTAAGAGCGCCGGCTGGACTGCTGAACAATTAGCAGAAGGGGGCAGCGCAAAGTTTTAAATTTTTCGCCAAAAGTGCCAGGCACCAATGGAGACGAAATGTCTCCATTGGTGCCTGGCACTTTTGGTGCTTTTGGTGCTTTTAGTGCTATGGCGACACTATTGGTACCATTATTGGTCAGGTGTCTTAAATTAGTTGGTGCTGTAAATATTTACCGGATGCATAACGCCAGATATAGACAATGGCCCGCACAGCCCAATCCAGGTACATGGCCAACCAGGCCCCGAACATGCCGAATCCTAAAGGTCCGCACAGAATGTAGGCACCGCCGATTCGGAAAACTACCATTGTGAAAACTCCCACGCACATGGCAAACTTCGCATCCCCTGCTGCCCTGAAAGTAACAGGCAGAGTAAAAGAAAATGGCCAAGTAAAAATTTCAAAAATAGCGTGAGTCCAAGTAATCAGCCACACCAGATTCATAGTAGATTCCGGCAGACTGTAAATTCTATTAATCAGAGGCCACAAAGCAAAAATTATTCCCGAAACAATAATATTAGCACCGATTACTACACCAATTATTTTCTTGGTGTAGTATTTGCTTTGCTCTAAATCTCTGGCACCTATGCAGCGAGCGATAACAGTAGTCATCCCGGCATTAATAGCCAGCCCCGGTATAACCTCAAATCCGCCAATCAGGTTGCCTACGGCGTTGGCAGCTATAGCTCCTGTCCCAAAAGTAGTTACAAGAGATAGGACCACTATTTTACCCAGCTGGAATAAACCATTTTCTATACTAAAGGGAATACCTACCTGAAGCATTTTTTTAATAAGATCAAGATTTAATCTGACTTTTAAAAGCGGAGGTATCTGTAAACGAAATTTGTATTTACGACCACAGTATAAAATGATAATTACGGAAACTATCCGGGAATTCAAGGTAGAAAGAGCCACTCCGGTTACTCCCCAACCCAGGACAAAAACAGATAAACCGTTACCAATAATATTTAAAATATTCATTAAAACTACAGTCAGCATAGGAAGCTTAGTATTTCCTGCCGTGCGAAAGACAGCACTGCCCCCTTGGAATAAGGCCATGAAAGGAATGGTTGTGCCCAAAACCATCATATATTCAGTAGCATTTTCTATTACATCAGGAGATGAACTGCCAAAAAGCTTGGCAAAAATAAATGATTTACTGGCATAAAAGGCCACCATCAGAACTAGGGAAACAATACCCGTAAGCCAGATCAGCTGACGGCCCCCTTCTCTAGCCTTGTCTAGATCTCCCCTGCCCATATATTGACCGATAATTACTGAGCCCCCTGTGGCTAAGGCCACAAACACCAGGTTTAAAAGCACACCTATATGGTCTATAAGGGAAACACCGGAAACAGCAGCTTCCCCCAGAGAAGCTACCATCATAGAGTCAGCCATGCCGACGGATATAACCAGGATTTGTTCAATCACCAAAGGAAAAAACAAATGCAATAGGTCTTTATTAGAAAATAAGCGGCCCAGCCTTGTGCTTGGCTGAGCCTTTTTTAAGACATTATCCATGAATTAATGCTCTCTTCCTGCAACACTATAAATATCAGCAATGATATACTTGCAAATATTCAGCTACTAAAATATGAGTTTATTATGTACTACTATAACACTTAAAACAATCTTTATGTAAAATTTTTACAAACTTTTTCTTTAAAATCACTATATTTTCCAAGCTGAGCACTTATTACTGCATAAACATTGCTACAATAGGTGCCAAAATTGCCGTAGCCACACCAATAAAACTAATGGCCAGTGACGAGAAAGCTACCTGAGTGAGACTAATGGGGATACAGCTGCTAGTTCCCAAAGCATGACTTGATGTGCCAATAGCAAAGCCTATGGCAATGTCATTGGTTACCCCCAGGACTTTCAATATTTTGTGAGCAAAGACAGCCCCTACTACACCGGTTACTGCTACTGCCGCAATTGTTATAGCAGGAATGCCCCCAATATCTGCCGACACTTCCATGGCAATAGGCGTAGTAATGGACTTTGGCAGCAAAGACAAAGTTATTTCTTTGCTAACCCCAAAAAGCTTACTGAAACCATAAGCAGAACCAACTCCTGCACAGGTTCCTATTACTGTTGCCCCTAAAAGTGCCTTTAAATTCTTTTTTAAAAGTTCCAGATTTTTTACTAATGGCAACCCTAAAGCTATAGTAGCCGGTCCTAAAAACATGGCCAAAAATTTGCCACCTATTTCGTATTCTTTGTAAGTGAATTTGTCCTGACAAAGAAGAAGGATAATAATCAAAACTGTAGAAGTTAAAAAGGGCGGTAAAAGAGACGTTTTTAATTTTTTTGCCAAAACTTCTCCTAAATAAAAGGTCAACAGAGTTAAAGCAATGCCCGTTAATGGTGAATTAAGCAAGGTTTTAGGCATGGTGGTCCACCTGCTTTCCTTTCAACATATAATTCAGGAATAGTCCGGTTACTACTAAGGTAAACACTGTTGAGCAAAAGATAGTTGCCAGAATTGCCAAGCCTTCTTTTTCAATAATATCCAAATACAAAACAATGCTAACAGAACCGGATACAAAGAAAAGGCTCAATTTAGATAAGAGCAGACTGCAAATTTCCTCAATTTGAGAAATTTTAATCACTTTAAAGGCAAGTAAAACAGAAAAAATAAGCATAGCTAAAAGTGGTGCCGGGAAAGAGCTCCCCACTAAGGCAAGGATAATTGCGGCAAATAATTGCAGGACAATCAAGATTGTAAAACCACTAAGTAATTCGTCTGCTTTCATAGGTGGCCTCCTATTTTGTGTAAGTGATTTTTATTCTACCACATTTACCGATAATCTGCATAGCTTTTAATTATTTTTTTCATATAAAAAAAACCCGGCTCCAATGAGCCGGGTTTCGTTTTTCTTTCTATTTCCAGAAATCCAAGTTTTGATTTTCAAGTCCAACAGAAGAAGCTTTGAACACCGGTTTTTTGCCTTCAGACAATTGTTGTCCGTAATCTTTCATAACTTTAATAGCAGTGCCGCTTAAAGCCAAGATAGAAGGAATATTGATTAAGCACATTACAGCCATTAAAATATCGGCAATAGCCCAAGCATTGCTCATGGAAAGAGCTGCCCCGAAGAAAATAACTAGAGAAGCAATTACTCTGTATTTAACCATAAAGGAAGCAGAAGGAACCTTGCTGCCATTCAAATAAGCTAAGCAGTTATCCACATAGAATAAGTTACCGATTAAGGTAGTGAATGCGAACAGAATCATAGCTACGGTAATCATAACAGGACCAAAAGTACCGAAATCTACCTGAGTAGCTTGCTGAACATAAGGAGCACCAGCTAATTTAGCAGTTGGAACTATACCTGAGAACATGCACATTAAAGCTGTAGATGTACACAGCACAGTATCAATAAATACAGATAACATCTGTACCAAACCTTGCTGAGCAGGATGGTGAACGTCAGCTGCTGCGGCAGCATTAGGCGCACTACCAACACCGGCTTCATTGGAATACAAACCACGTTTGATACCATACATCATGCAAGAACCGCTGATACCTGCAAAAATCTTTTGGAAGTTCATAGCATCGCTCATTACAGCGCTAACAACTCCCGGCAATTTATCCAGATGCATAAAAATAATAGCAATGGATAAAAGTACATAGAAAATACCCATAATAGGAACAAGCTTATCGGTAATTCTTACAATACGCTTGCCACCGCCCATTACACAGTAGCCAACCAGCACAGCCAAGATAGCTCCGATAATCCAGGGAGTAACTGTTTTGTCATAAAAACCGTAAACAACGAAAGTAGACTGAAGATTATAAGCAGCTAACATATTGAAACCGCCGGCATAGGTCAAAATCAGGGAAATAGCAAATGCTGCGCCCAATGTCTTGTTATGCAGAGCATGCTCAATATAATATGCAGGTCCGCCGTAACTGTCTCCGTTAGCATCACGACGCTTGTAAACCTGTGCCAAAGTGCTTTCGATGAAAGCTGTAGCACTGCCGATAATAGCAATAACCCACATCCAGAATAAAGCACCAAAACCGCCCAAACAAATAGCTGTAGAAACACCGACAATATTACCGGTGCCAACACGTGATGCAGTCGAAACCATTAGTGCTTGGAAGGAAGAAATTGATCCTTCTTTGGAAGGTTTTTCCATAACAACTCTGATGCTTTGGATTAACCAACGCAGTTGAACGAACCCGGTTTTAAAGCTGAAAAACAAACCGGCACCCAATAGAACTATAATCAAAATTGGGTAGTACAGAACACCATCTAAATAATCGAGAAACGCTGACACTAAACATCACTCCTTTTTTAATTTTAGAACCAACGTTGCCCCCTCCGACTCCCTTGTCGGTTCTTTGTTTATATAAATTTTACACTATTCTGCTAATCTCTGTCAAAAAAACTTTTCTTATTCTTTTACTGTGTATTTTAGTGTTATTCCAGAAAACAGAATATACAGTTTTCTCTGTTTGTCGCATTTGCTCTAGTGTGTATGTACACTTTTTAACATTGTCGCCAAAAGTGCCTGGCACCAATGGGGACGTTGGGGACGTTAGGTTAGAGGCATAAAAGCAAATTTGTCAACATCAAACAGGCCTCTGTTAGTTAATTTAATAGAAGGAATCACAGGCAATGACATAAAACACAGCGTCATAATAGGATCTACTTCCCTACTGACACCCAGAACATTAAAAGCCTTGTCATGGATTTTTTGCAAATGCCGGTCCACCCATTTGCCATCTTTATCGCTCATCAGCCCGGCAATAGGCAAAGGCATATCTGCCAGTACCTTTTGGTCTTTGACTGCCACCATACCTCCACCCATGGTCACAAGCCGTTCTACGGCAAAGACCATGTCTTCGTTATTGGCACCGGCTACGATAATATTATGAGAATCATGGGCAATCGTCACAGCTATGGCACCTGCTTTCAGGCCATAGCCTCGCATCAGTCCCAGTCCTACCGTGCCAGTATTGTGATGACGTTCTACTACCGCTACTTTTACCACATCTTCTTTAGGGTTAAAAACAAAATCACCCTGCTCATCCAAAGTAATTTTGGCTTTGCCCTTCTTAGTAATAATTTGGCCTGGTACTAAATCAATAGTATTAACATGGTTATTTTTCAGATTCAGCTGCAGCTTGGCTTCACTGAACTTTTTTACCCGCACAGAACTGCTGACTGATTTAATGCTGTATTTTTTCTCCGGAAGCAGATAGTGGCCTTTTTCTGCCACAAGCCTGCCGTCAATCCAGGTCTGGCTTGGTTGGAAATTCGTTAAATCCGGCAGAATAACAATATCAGCCCTGCGGCCCGGAGTTAAAGCCCCTCTATCCTTTAGTCCGTAGCATTCCGCCGGATTAATAGTAGCCATGGTTAAAGCCGCCAAAGGATCCAAACCCTGTTGAACACAATATTTTAAATCGTAATTTATATGACCATGATCAAAAATCGTCTTAGGATGGAGGTCGTCGCTGCACAGAAGACAGTGCCTGATATTAGCTGCAGTTACACCTTTTATTAGCTCAGGCAGGTTCTCCGCCGCCGAACCGTTCCTCAGCATTACATACATGCCTAAGGCCAGTCTTTCCTGCATTTCCTGGAGAGTATAACATTCATGGTCAGTCTGAATGCCGGCAGAAGCATAGGCCATCAGCCCTTTGCCTAAAAGTCCGGGACTGTGCCCATCTATAATCTTGCCTGCATCTTGAGCAGCATGGAGCTTAGCCAATACTTCTTTATCACAATTAATTACCCCCGGTGCATTCATAAACTCTCCCAATCCAAGAATCGCATCGCTAGCTAATGGTTCCTCCATATCCTTAGCAGCAATAACAGCACCTGCATCCTCAAAAGGCGTGGACGGCACACAGGAAGGCAGCATATATTCTACATGGAGAGCAGTCTGAGCCGCTGCTTTAACCATATATTTCAAACCTTTTAGACCACAAACATTAACTATTTCGTGAGGGTCTGCAATTATGCTGGTTGTGCCCAGAGGCGTTACCAGCCGGCCAAACTCTTCCTGGCACAAATAAGAAGACTCTATATGAATATGCCCGTCAATAAAACCGGGAGCAGCATATTGCTTGCGGCAATTAATTTCTTTTTTCCCTTTATAGCGACCCCCTATGCCGGCAATAAGACCATCTACAATAGCAATGTCCCCGCCGATAATCTGCTGATTAAACACATCACAAATCCGGCAATTTTTCAGCACAAGGTCTGCCTGTCCGTCTCCCCTGGCTACAGTAATAAGTTTTTGCAATGTTTTTACGCTCTGCTTTTTCATGCTTTCGCCCTTCTTTACATTTTTATACCAAATAAGGAAATTATATGTATATTTTACCATAGTAAATTTAATGTTGCTCATTTTTCCTAACAATTATATAATATACTTTATTGGTGAAGCTTGCCAAACACTTTTTAGGGGGGTAATATTAATGGAAAATCAAGGTGGCTTTTTAGAAAACACGTTCCATTTGCGTGAAAACAAAACAAATGTAAAGACAGAGTGTGTGGCCGGTGTTACGACTTTTATGACTATGGCCTATATTCTTGCCGTCAATCCCAGTATCTTAAGCGTATCCGGTATGGATAAAGGAGCTGTTTTAACGGCTACAGCCTTAGCTTCTGCTCTAGGTACCATTCTCATGGCTGTTTTAGCCAACTATCCTTTCGCCCTGGCACCCGGCATGGGTCTTAATGCTTATTTTGCTTTCACGGTTGTAAAGCAAATGGGTTATACTTGGGAAATGGCCTTGGCCGCTGTCTTTGTTGAAGGTATTATTTTTATCGTTTTATCTCTTACTAATGTTCGTGAAGCAATTTTTAATGCTATTCCTTTAAATCTGAAAAGAGCTGTTTCTGTAGGTATTGGTTTGTTTATTGCTTTTATCGGTCTGCAAAATGCTCATATTGTTATTGCCAATCCTGCCACAAAAGTTTCTCTGTTCTCTTTCAGCCAATCCCTGGCCAAAGGTACCTTTGCTTCGGAAGGTATTACTGTGGTCCTTGCTCTGCTTGGTGTTTTGATAACAGCTTATTTAATGGTTAAAAATGTCCGTGGCAATATTCTCTGGGGTATTGTTATTACCTGGATTCTTGGTATCATCTGTGAACTGTCCGGTCTTTACATTCCTAATCCTGCTAAGGGTGCTTTCAGCGTTCTTCCGAATTTATCTGCAGGTATTGCTGCCTTTACCCCTGCCAGTTTATCTCCTATTTTGTTTAAATTTGATTTTTCCAAATTCTTCTCTTTGGACTTTTTAGTAGTAATGTTCTCTTTCCTTTTCGTAGATATGTTTGATACTTTGGGAACCCTTATCGGTGTTGCCTCTAAAGCTGACATGCTGGATGAGAATGGTCGCCTGCCTCACATTAAAGGTGCTTTACTGGCTGATGCCGTTGCTACCTGTGCCGGTGCTGCTCTTGGTACCAGTACAACAACCACTTTCGTAGAAAGTGCTGCCGGTGTTACAGAAGGCGGTCGTACGGGTTTAACTGCCACAGTGGTTGCTATCTTGTTCTTATTGAGCTTATTCTTATCTCCTTTCTTCATGGCAATTCCTGCTTTTGCTACAGCACCTGCTTTAATTATCGTAGGGTTCTTAATGTTCACTGCTGTTGCTAAAATCGATGTAAATGATCTGAGCGAAGCCATTCCGGCCTACATAGCAATTATTGCCATGCCTTTCTGCTATAGCATTTCCGAAGGTATCTGCTTTGGTATTATTTCCTATGTTATTGTCAATGTACTTGCCGGGCAAAGCAGCAAAGCCAGTCTTTTAATGAAAGCTTTAGCTGTAATCTTTATATTGAAATATATTTTACTGTAAAAGTTTTTTAAAAAGTTTCAGCATAACAAAAAATTAGCGGTTTCGGAATTCACTTTCCGAAACCGCTTTTTTATTATTCCATTACTCTGTCTATGCCTCTTACTCTAATATTGCTTGTCTTCTCATAAATTGCCACAATGGCTTTTTCGTCATCTGTAGTAGGTACTACCTTTACACCATGAGGAGCCTTTTTCCCGTCTTCTCCTAAATGAACAAATGCCATAAAACCATCAAAAATAAAATCATTGCTTTTCGCAAAAAACACTTGAATATAAGCAATCATGCTTGTTGTGCCTGCTTTAATAATACGGCTTTCGTACCTAATAATACTTCCCTTAGGAGCCGGCTTAGTAAAAGTCATTCCATTAATGGTCATACAAACTGTATCCTTGGGATCCATAAGATATGCTGTAGCGCAAAACCCAGCCTCAACCAGCCATTCTGCTGCCCGGCCGGCAAAAATAGTGCCATGATGATTTAAATCTTCACTTTTAACTAAATGATGAATAACAACTTTTCTAAATGACATTTTTACGCCTTCTCAACAATTTTATTTTATCTCTTCTTCAGTCCTTATAAGGCTTAAGATAAGTGATAATCTCCCGTCTTTTTTCCCGAAATTCTTTGTTTACTCCCAATAGTGCCTGACCATGATGTTCCATGCCTTCCTTGCTGTAACGAGGCACACCCAGGTCCAGGCCACCCATGGCCAGCTTACCATTGTCCGCAGTTAACTGACCGCTGGCGCCGCACATTACGCAATGCCAATTGCCGTCACTATGAATCTGCAGTAAGGAGCTCTGACAAACAGGACAATATATTATATCATGTTTTTCCGGAGGCAGTTCTTTATTTTCGGCCAACGCTCCTGCCAATGCCCTCAGTTTGGCCAAAGAGTCTTCCTCAGCAGCTTGTCCCGGCAAATGTTTATTGATAATTCGGCAGCCTAAAACCTTTAATCCCAAAAATCCCGCAAAATTCAGCATAGCTTCCCGGCCATAGCCTTCCCAATTTTCTATGCCATGAGGTATGGCTATGACACAGGGTTTGTTATTAAAGAAAGCCTCCCCTTCATTAAGTATGGTTAAAAGTCTGTCTTTAATTAATTTTACGGAAGTCTGTTCCCCCAAAAAATAAACCGGACCTGCTAAAACCACCCTATCTGCCCACTGAATCTTCTCCAAGAACCTTTCTAAATCGTCATGAATAATGCACTTTTTACCGGCAGACAGGCAGCTATAGCAGGCCTTACAGGGTTCAATATGCAGTCTGCTTATATTTATTATTTCTTTTTCCCATTCTTGGGGTAAATTTCTCAAAATTTCTTTTACGCATATTTCCGAATTGCCTAAGCTGCGCGGCGAAGCAATCAGGCCCAATACTTTCATTTCACAGTCCCTCCTTATTCGTCCTTGCTGATTCCGTCACATACTTTTTTTAACAAAACCAAGAAGGTTTTTTCTTCTTCGTCAGTGAGTGGTGCTCTGAGCCAAGCTTCTGTCCTTTTCATAGAAGCAAAAGCCAGCTTGCTCTGCTTTTCCCCTTTAGCCGTAATGCTAACTAATTTGATTCGGCCGTCAGCTTTATCTTCTTTTATTTCTATCATGTTTTTTTGCTTTAATCTGGCTACAATGCCTGTTACAGTGGGTTGAGCAATATGCAAAGCTTCTTGAATTTTTTTCAGAGACAGTTGTTTACCGGGTGTTTCTGCCACTAATACCAAGGTTGTAATTTGGGAAAAGGTTAAATCACTGGAACGCAAATCATTATTTGCTTTCTTGTCCAAAATAGTATGTATATATTTAATCATAGCGCCACAGGAATACGGAATTTTCATCAGCTTGCTCCTTTATGTTTACATTTAGATATTATATAGCATA
>JALCSJ010000017.1 GCA_022653215.1 Acidaminococcaceae bacterium | reverse complement strand
TTGACTAAATAACACTTAAATAAAAAAGACTGTACACAATAATTACAAGACCGAGAGAAGCGTGCTTCTCTCGGTCTTATATTTATTTTAAGTTTTCCGGATTTAAGCCTGCCAGTTCAGGAAGCAGGAATCTGCCGTCTTTTCTTACCAGTACGTCATCTAAATAAATCTCGCCCCCACCGTATTCCGGTCTTTGAATGCAGACCATATCCCAGTGAATAGCGCTCTTGTTTCCATTGGGAGCTTCATCATAAGATGCACCCGGTGTGAAATGGAAACTGCCGGAAATCTTTTCATCAAAAAGAATATCCTTCATAGGTTTCAGTACATAGGGATTAATGCCAAAAGAAAACTCTCCTACATAACGAGCTCCCTCATCCGTATCCAAAATAGCATTTAATTCTTCTGTGTGATTAGCTGTTGCTTGCACAATTTTCCCGTCTTTAAAAGTCAGACTGACATTTTCAAAAACAATGCCACGGTATAACGAAGGACAATTATAAGTAATAGTACCGTTAATGCTGTTTTTCACAGGAGCAGTGTAAACTTCTCCATCAGGAATATTGCACTCTCCGGCACATTTAATAGCAGGAATACCTTTAATAGAAAAATGCAAATCTGTACCCGGTCCTACCAAATGAACCTTATCACTGCGTTCCATAAGATTAACCAAAGGTGTCATAGCTTTAGCCATCTTGGCATAATCCAAAGTACAAACATTAAAATAAAAATCTTCAAAGGCTTCCGTACTCATACCTGCAGACTGGGCCATAGCCGGATCTGGATAACGCATAACGCACCATTTAGTAAAGGGTACCCTGATTTTGCTGTGAACCGGGTCACACCAGTATCTCTGGTACAAGCTCATTTTTTCACTGGGCACATCACTCATTTCTGAGCTGTTTTCCCCACCCCGAATAGAAATATAAGCCTGCATATCTTTCATCCGTCTAGCTTCATAACTGCCGATTTCTTCCATTTGTTCTTTGCTGCAACCGGTAAACAGTGCTCTTTGCAGTGCGCTGTTTTTTACAGTAAGGAAAGGGATACCGCCTACTGCATAGGTTTCTTTGATTAGTGCTTTTGCTAAATCAATACCGGTATCCGTAACCTCAATTAAAAGTTTTTCACCTTTTTGCAGGTTCACGGAATAACTGATTAAGCTTTTGGCAAATTGCTCATAACGTTTGTCCATAAAATATTTCTCCTTCGTAATAAAAAATATAAGCAGTAATAACTAAATCATTCATTACACTTAGCCCTTAAAAAAAAGCGCCACTGCAACTTAGCAGCAGCGCCTTTATTTTAAGACTATTCCTTCAACTTCTTAACAATCATTTCATTAACCATAGCAGGATTAGCCTTGCCACGGGATTTCTTCATAATCTGACCAACCAGGAAGCCTACAGCTCTGTCCTTGCCGGCTTTAAAGTCAGCAACAGATTGCGGATTGGCAGCAATAACTTCATCCACCATAGCCTGTAAAGCTCCGGTATCACTCACCTGCTCTAATCCCAGGGACTTAACCAGCTCAGCAGGAGCTTTGTCTGCTTTGAGCATTTCGGCAAAAACTTGTTTAGCAAGCTTATTGGATAAAACACCTTTTTTAATCAGGTTAACCAATTCGCCTAAATGTTCTGGACTAATGGGGAACTTATCCATTTCCACAGTATTATTGTTCAGATAAGCGGAAACTTCACCCAGCATCCAGTTAGCCAAAACCTTGGCATCGCTGGCCACTTTATCAGCTTTGGCATAATAATCTGCCATCTTCTTGTTGGAAACAATCAATTCTGCATCATATTCCTGCAAACCTTTTTCCTTAATTAGACGGGCTTTGCGAGCATCTGGCAATTCAGGCAATTCACTGCGAACCTTGTCAATATAGGCATCGTCTAAAACAATAGGAACCAAATCAGGTTCAGGGAAATAGCGATAGTCGTGAGCTTCTTCTTTAGAACGCATGGAGAAAGTCACACCCTGAGCATCATCCCAGGTTCTGGTTTCTTGGACAATATGTCCGCCGTCTTCCAGAATTTGAATTTGTCTTTGCACTTCATATTCAATAGTTTTTTCCAAAGCACGGAAAGAGTTTAAGTTCTTGATTTCAGCTCTGGTACCGAATTCCTTGGCACCTTCAGGCATTACGGAAATATTGGCATCACAGCGCATGCTGCCTTCCTGCATCTTGCAGTCGCAAACGTCTGTATATTCCAAATAAGCTTTCAGCTTTTCCATATAGGCACGTGCTTCAGCTGCGCTTCTCATATCAGGTTCAGAAACTATTTCGATCAAAGGCACCCCTGCTCTGTTGTAATCAACGGCAGAAGAATCAGATGTATTAATAGTAGCACCGGAATGAACTAACTTACCGGCATCTTCTTCCATATGAATACGGGTAATGCCTACTCTCTTGGTCTTACCGTCTACTTGGATATCCAAGTGTCCGCCTAAACAAATAGGCTGAGCGAATTGGGAAATCTGATAGTTTTTGGACAGATCAGGATAAAAATAATTTTTACGGTCAAATTTACTGTACTTTTGAATATCGCAGTTAACTGCCAAACCAAAACGCACGGCAAACTCAACTACTCTTTTATTCATAACAGGCAAAGCACCGGGCATACCAAGGCAAACCGGGCAAACATGAGTGTTTGGTTCGCTGCCGAAAGAAGTAGAGCAAGAACAGAATGCTTTGGATTTAGTTTTTAATTCTGCATGGACTTCCAAACCGATTACAGTTGTATATTCAGTCATGATTATTTACCTCCCAATGATGCTACAGCTTTGTGGAACTGAGTAGCCTGCTCAAAGGTATATGCTGCTCTCAGCAATGTTTCCTCACCTAGAGGCTTGCCAATAAGCTGCATGCCCACAGGCATCTTATCCACGAAACCGCAGGGAATGGAAATACCGGGCAGTCCTGCCATATTAACAGGAATAGTGGTTACATCCAGCATGTAAACTTCCAATGGAGACATATTGCCGCCAATAGGATAAGCTACCACAGGAGATGTAGGTGTCAAAAGCAAATCGCATTTTTCGAAAGCTTTGGTAAAGTCTTCACGAATCAAAGTACGAACCTGCATGGCCTTCTTGTAATAAGCATCATAGTAACCGGAGCTTAATACATAAGTGCCAAGCATAATACGGCGTCTGACCTCAGGACCAAATCCCTCAGTACGGCTGGCTGTGGTCATTTCCGGTGCAGAAGTTGCCTTCATGTTTCTATAACCGTATCTTACCCCGTCAAAACGTGCCAGGTTGGCAGATGCTTCGGCAGGAGCAATAATGTAGTATGTAATTACGGCATATTCTGTATGGGGCAAAGAAATATCAACTATTTCTGCACCTAATTCTTTGTATTTTTCAATAGCTAATTTAATTTGTTCTTTAACGGGAGCATCAATGCCTTCACCGTAAAATTCCTTAGGCAGACCGATTTTCAGGCCTTTCACATCCTGGCGTAAGGCCTTGGTGAAATCAGGAACTTCCATGGGAAGTGATGTAGAGTCATGAGCATCCACACCGCAAATAGTATTCAGCACAATAGCCGCATCGGTAACATCGTTGGTGATTGGCCCAATCTGGTCCAAGGAAGAAGCAAATGCTACGCAGCCATAACGGGAAACTCTGCCATAAGTAGGTTTAATACCTACGCAGCCGTTAAAAGAAGCAGGCTGACGAATCGATCCGCCTGTATCAGAACCCAAAGACCACACAGCCTCACCTGCTGCAATGGCAGAAGCACTGCCGCCGGAAGAACCGCCGGGTACTCTGGTTAAATCCCAGGGATTATGCGTAATCTGGAAATGGGATGTCTCAGTGGTAGACCCCATGGCAAATTCATCCATGTTAGTTTTACCCAGGAAAATAGTCTCGTCTTTTTTTAGATTCTCAATAACATGAGCATCATAAATTGGTATAAAGTTTTCCAAAATTTTAGATGCGCAAGTCGTTCTCAGACCCTTAATACTGATATTATCTTTAATGGCACCGGGAATCCCTGCCAAAGGTTTAATGGTCTCTCCCTTAGCAATCATAGTGTCAACTTTAGCTGCTTGAGCCAGAGCGTTTTCTTTATCCAAAGTTAAATAGGCTTTAACTTTATCATCCACATCGTCTATTCTTTTATATATAGCATTGGTCAATTCCACAGAACTAATTTCTTTTTTGACCAGTTTTTCGTGGAGTTCATGTACTGTGCTCTTTTTATAGTCCACTTTTCTTCCTCCTTATTATTCGATAACCCTAGGTACTTTAAAACCGCCGTTATGTACCTCGGGAGCATTTTTCAAAGCTTCTTCATGGGATACACCGGGCACAGCCACGTCTTCCCGCAATACATTATTCAGGGGAATAACGTAAGGAGAAGGTTCAATACCTGTAGTGTCAACTTTTTGCAGAATGTCTGCATAATTCAGGATTTGGTTAAATTGTTCCAGAAACTTATCCATTTCGCTGTCGGAAACAGTTAAACGGGACAAATTAGCGATATGTTTTACATCTTTCGCAGTAACTTTCATTTTCTCACCGCCTATTTTTAATTATAACAATAATATAATATTATAGCACAAATAACCCCTGCTCTCAACAGACAAAAAATCCCCGAAAGTATTAAACTTTCGGGGATTTTACTTACCTTAGCCTTCGATGGCTATGTATTTCTTTTGTTCAACCTTAGCCGGTTCCTTTTTAGGAATTGCCAAAGTCAGGATACCATCCTCATACTTAGCTTTTACATCTTCCTGATGGAGTGCATCACCGACGTAGAAACTTCTAGCACATTGACCGGTATAACGTTCTTTGCGAATATACCTGCCTTCTTTATCCTTGTCGTTCTTCTCCACGCCTTTGGATGCGCTGATGGTCAAATAACCGTTTTCCAGTTTAGCCTGAATTTCATCTTTCTTGAAGCCCGGCATATCAACAGAAAGCTCATAACCGTTCTTGGTTTCCTTAATATCCGTTTTCATTAAATTCTTAGTCTTTTTCCCATAAAGGGGATTTCTTTCCGGATAACCAAAACCAAAATCGTCCATCCAATCATCATTAAATAAATCTTCTCCAAACACAGTAGGCAGTAACATAAGCCATTCCTCCATTCATCTTGACCTGTTGGGCCAGCTTTTTGTTTTTTGAACTACCGAAGAGATTTAACTCATTTAGTCATTCTATCTGAGGTCTTTCCTTCGTTCTGGTTACAATATAGCACATGTTGTTAGCACTGTCAATAGGTGAGTGCTAATATTTTGGTATTTTTTTCCTTTAGCCATAAAATAAGGCTGCGCCTTGTTCTTGGCGCAGCCTTGCAATTTTGTTTTGAACTTTACATTAGATAATCAGCAAATCAGCTTCGGGATTTATCTCTTTAAGCTAATAATGTCGGCAATATCTGACAAAGAGAACTCAAAACTTCTGGTGCCTTCGGAAATAGGAGCTATTTCACCGGGATCATAGAATACAGTAATAGAACCTACTTTGGAATTAGTGTAGAATTTCTCATTACCGGTAATAGTCTTGGGAACATAGTAGCCTTCCGGTTGAGTATTGAGTTTAGCTGCTTTTTCTACAGCATTAACAAGACGCTGCTCACCTTTGGCCTGAATCTTCATAAGACCCAGCAAGCGGCCTTTGTAATCAGAACCTTTGGTAAACATATCTGCTAAAGTAGCAGTTTTGCCGGTAAGCAAATTAATATTAACAGGCAGGCTTGTTTCGTTGCTGTGAGCTCCGCCGGTATAAGAAGTAACTTTTTGTACTACAGATAAGAAAAGATTGTCAAAAGTCGGATCAGACTTCATTTGATAGAATACATGAACATAATAAGGTTCTTTTTGTCCAACTTGTGCTCTGTCTTTTTCCAGACGGTTGTCTAGATACTCCGCCAGTTGTTTTACATCTTTTTTAGCTTCTTTACTGTTTTTGAAAGCTTTAACGAACTCTGCTTCATTAGCGGGCTCTACAGGTTTCTTGGTGGAAATAAAACTTTCCATGGCATTAAAAGAATTGCCCAGCAAGGTCATATTGACTTTTTCGTCAATAGCAGCACCTCCGCGAGCACCACTAATCATAGGTACAGAAACTTCTACACCCTTTGTTTTTACTTCATCCTTCGTTACTTTCATGGCAGAAGCAAAAGCAGTTGCTGACATAGTCACAGCCATTACTGCAGCAGCGCAGGTGGCCAAAACTTTTTTAGACATTTTCATTGGAAACACCCCCGAATTATTTAGTTTACATAATAATTATAGCACTTTTCTCCTTGATGAGGTATTTATTTACATATTTTCAGCAATAATTCTTTTTGTATCTCTTCGGAAATTTGTCCCGGAGCACTGACATCAATGCCTCCGGTAACGATATTACTTTGTACACTGACAGGAACCCCATAAGAAGCTGACAAATTCTCTTCAGTCATAACTTTCTCCGGCTGACCTGTCGCTAAAAGCCCACCCTGCTCCAAAAGTAAAATTTCCGAGCAATATTTATAGGCTAAATTTAATTCATGGACAGCCATAATTACGGTCTTGCCTGCCTGGGATAAAAGCTGGGCAAAGCGGAAAAGTTCTTCTGTAAAAACAAAGTCCAGATCCGCAGTTGGTTCATCTAAAAATAATATTGCGGTTTGCTGAGCCAAAACCTTGGCTAAAAGGACCCTTTGTCTCTGACCGCCGGACAATTGATTGACCGGCCTGTTCTGTAATTTTCTCACCTGCAGGCAATCCATACATTCATTCACAAGTTCATCGCCGTTCTTATCCTTTTGCTGCCACCAATCTAAATAAGGATATCTTCCGGCTGCCACCACTTCTTTAACTGTATAAGCAAAAGGCAATTGATTGTGCTGCCTTAGATAGGCTGCCTTCTTGGCAAAGGCTTTTTCACTCAATTTGGCAATATTTTCCCCCTCCAGAGTTATTTCCCCGGCCATAAGAGGCAGTAAACCACGTAAAGTTTCCAGCAAAGTGCTTTTGCCTATGCCATTGGGTCCCACTAGACCAACAAGGGTGCCCTTAGTCACGGAAAAATTTACTTTGCTTAACACTATTTTGTTTTCGTAACCAAAAGTCCCGTTTTTTACTGTCAGAATTCCTTCACTCATGAAATATTCTCCTCAGGCAATTGTTTCATATAAGTTCAAGTCACATAAATAATCTAGTAACCCTTAATACAAATTTCATGATTCATGGGAAAAAGCTCTTGCCCATAGCCTTTATTGGCCAAAGCTTTTATGCCATAAACAATATTTTGTGATGAACAATAAATATAACGGTCAGGAAGTACTGCAACATTTTTAATACCCGTCAAGCTTTGCAGCGCCGGATCAGACATAAACTGTTTTCTGTATTGAGCATATTGCTTTTCGTCAGACTGACTGGGGGCAGACAGAATAAATAAATCAGGATTGGCCTGTACTACTAATTCTTTGGCCAAAAATTCTCCATTCTTAATACCGACTTTGGCAATACCGTTTACCAGTCCGGCTTGCCGGCAAAGAGCATCATACAGAGAACCGGTGCCGCCGTAACTGCTCATAAGAGAAACCAAAAGGACTATAGGTTGAGGTTTATGCTGTTTTTTAAGAACTTCAGCAATCTTTGCCAACTCTGCATCTACTTGTTCATTAATGTTTTTGCCTCTGTCCTTCTCTCCCAGGGCAGCCGCCACCAGGGACACATTAGCTTTTACTTCTTTTACGCTGGCCGGTCCCCGGCACACCACCACAGGAATGTTCATTTGACGCAAGGTTTGTATTTTCGCTGTATCTGTCCAAGTAGAAGCAATAAACATATCAGGATGCAAGGACAGGATTTCTTCAGTGCCATAATTTTTCAAGGTATGTTTAATGTTTTTTGTTTCCCCGGCAATAAAAGAAATAGCCGGATCCTGATCAAGATAATTAACTGCCGCCAACTTTTCTACCGGTACAAGGCCCAAAACAATTTCGTCCAGGCCAAAAGAATCAGTAATTATTCTTTGAGGCTTATGAGCAAGCTTAATTTTAGTTCCTTGATAATCCGTTACTTCGTATGCTGATTTATATTCAGGTGTTTTGAGCTCTTTAGTATTACCACACCCTGTTACAAAAAACAGGAAACACAAAAATAGTACAACATATTTCTTCACCTTGCTTCACCTCTATGTTCCCTGCTCTTTAGAACTTGTACTCCAGCCCTGCCAGAAAGCTTCTGGCCGCCATAGGATAGCTATCCTGGCCATTTACTACGCCTGCTTGCTCCCCATAGGCAGCATTTGTCAGATTATAAAGCTTCAGATAAGCAGTTACGTCTTTATTAATTTTGTATCTAGTATTTAAATCCAGTGTCAGATAACTAGGTTCTCCATAGCTTGCCTCACTTAAGCCATTGGCGCCCTTGGCTACCAGATCAATATTCCACAATTTATTGTGATACCGCACCCCAAAACGATACAAGTTCGGCACATAATCATAATCCCGCTTGTAGCCTGTATTTCCATAGTTATCTTCTACTTTGGCATAAGTATAGGAGCCGGTCAAATCCACATTAGCATTGAGCTTATGAAGGACGGCGATTTCCAGACCACGTTTTGTTTCCTTGTCCACATTTTCTGCATAGTAATTCATGTAGTCACTGGTATGCCAATTAATGGCATCATGCAGTTTACTATAAAAAGCACTTAAATTGATTTCTGTGCTGGGAGAAGTTTTAAAGTCATAACCAATGGTCCAAACGTTGCCGGTTTCAGGTTTAAGATTTTCATTACCCACATATTTGCCCCAGGCACCCATGTCATAAAAATAATATAAATCATCAATGGAAGGAGCCTTAAATACCTGGCTCCAAGAAAGATAGGCATGACTGTCTTCGTTGAATTTCTTGTTTAAAGCAAGGCTGCCGGTAGTCTTATTGCCTGCATTACTATGTTTATCATATCTAAGTCCGGCATTAAGCTGCCAAGTAGGAGCAAATTGCCACTGGTCCTGAAGGAAAACAGCTTTATTGTTAATACCTTTAGTTCCTTCATATGACTGGCTATTTTCCCCGGAGGCATTTTTATATTCCAGCCCGGCAATTATTTTGTTGTCCTTACCGGTGACAAAGCTTTGCTGTCCTTCAAATCCATAGGTACGTTCACTCATATCACCAAAATTATAGTAACCGTAATAATTTCTGTACACTGTCAAATAACCGCTTTTATCAGTGTCTTTATTCCAGTCATAACGTAAAGCCACATTATTAGTCTTTTTATTGAGTGCGGAAGGAGAAACGTAATTAACACTGTAAGGATAAACTCCGTCCATATTGGAATAATCATAAGCTAAAGTCAATGCCGTTGAAGAAGTAATATCCTGGCTTAATTTTAAAGATACTCTATCTTGGGTATAGTTGGAGCTGCCCGGCCAATGTTTAATATCGCCCTCGTTATTTTTATATTTGAAATAAGATTGCTTTTCCCGGCCCGCTGCAAGAATAAAGCTTGTCTTGCCACTTTTGCCTCCGTAAGAAAGGTTCATATCCTGTTTTCCCATGGAACCATACCCCACAGAAATCTGTCCTTGCTTTTTCTCAGGAGTTTTTGTGATAATGTTTATCACACCTCCTACTGCATCTGCTCCGTAAAGAGTAGAAGCGCCCCCTTTCACCACTTCAATATGGTCAACCATATTTATGGGTGGCAAGGTTCCCAGGTCAAAAGTAGAACGGCTCATAGTTCCCATATTAATATTGACTCTTTTTCCGTCTACTAAGACCACAACCCGTAAATCCCCATTTAACATGATTCTTTTTTCGTTGGCACCAACACCGCTTTGCAAAACATTGCAGCCGGCTACGTTATCCAAGGCCTCACCTACGTTAATATAACCCTTGGTTTCTATTTCTTTGGCGGTAATCACATTAACATTAGCAGGCGTATCAATTTTTTTGTTGGCAATTCTATTGGCAGTAATTACTACCTTGTCCAGATCCGAACCGACTGCTTTATCGGAAGCTTGAGCCGAACCAGTTAAAACAGCAGTCCCCAAAATAGCTAATAAAATTCTTCCCACTCTTTGTTTTCTCATTACAAAAGTTCTCCTCTTATAGCATCTTTCTGCTTTTTATATTTGCTTTTATTGTAATAACGCACAAAATTTATTATACACTAAGAAATTGTTTTTCCCAATAAGAATTCTATGAAAACATATCACTCTCCGAAACTATTATTTCCCATTTTTTTTAGTAAATACAGAAAATAAGGAGCACCCAGTACTGACGTCATAATACCCACCCTGATTTCCACAGGAGTAAAAAGCATCCGTCCCAATGTATCGCAAAAAACCAAAAAAGCCCCACCTGCCAAAGCACTAAATGGTAGTACCAGCCTATTGTCCCCTCCTACAAACATTCGAATAATATGCGGAATAATAAGTCCCACAAAACCAATATTGCCACTGACGCAGACAGCGGCTGCTGTTACAAAAGCCACCAGACACAAAAATATTATTCTAAAACAAGATACCTTCATGCCCAGGGCCCGGGCCTCTAAATCTCCTAATGACAGAACATTCAGCTGCCTGCCCAAAAAACACAAAGCAATTATCCCTGTTATAATAAAAGGACCGGCCAGATAGATATGTTCCCAGCTGCGATAATCCAACCCTCCCACCATCCAAAATAAATATTGATGCATGGTTTTATCGGGAGCAAAAGTTAAAAGTCCCGAAGTTAATGCCCCAAAGAAAACACTTACCGCCACTCCTGCCAAAAGCAACGATACAGGAGAAATTCTCCCTTTGTGCCAGGCCAAGACAATAGTAAAAAACACCGCCCCCAAAGCCCCTAAAAACGCCGCCAAAGGTGTCATTAGAAAATACTGGGCACTTATACCGGTTACCATGGCCAGAACAGCACCCAAAGCAGCCCCTCCCGAAACTCCTATGATGCCCGGATCTGCCAAAGGGTTAGCAAAAAGTCCTTGTAAAACAGCTCCGCTGATTCCCAAAGCACCTCCTGCCAAAAGTCCTACTACAGTTCTGGGCAGACGAATATACCAGAAAACCCCCTGTTGCTGAGCGGTCAGTTTTCCTGCTAAAAGTTCTGCCATATTTATCTTAACTTGTCCTTGAAAAAGAGACAGGGCCACTACTGCCAAAAGCAGCATCAATAGTCCTGCCAGCCAAGCTCCTTTTTTGTCCTTCATATTTTTCTCCCTTCCGGATGTCATACGTTATTAGTTTAACAAATTTTTATTAAATGAACAATTTTTTATTTTTTTCCTTGACAGTCCTTTTATTTTTGCTTATACTAATTGAGTGGCACAGGAGACTGTCCATTGTACTGTGAGTTAAGTACATTCCGGGGTGGTGTAATGGTAGCACAGGAGATTCTGGATCTTCTAGTCTGGGTTCGAGCCCTAGCCCCGGAGCCATTTTATATTTATTACCTGGCGCCATGGTCAAGCGGCTAAGACGTCGCCCTCTCAAGGCGAAATCACGAGTTCGATTCTCGTTGGCGCTACCAAATTAAAATCAACTTTAACACTGAGATTATTCTTAGTGTTTTTTTATTGTCTGAAAACCAAAGGACTGCAGCATAATGACAAAAAGCCATTGTGCTGCAGTCCATTTTTTTTATGCCAAAAGACCGAAAGGAGCCTGTTTTAGTACTGCACGTGCATTAAATATAAACCTTGGGCCGGAGCTGCCATGCCTACAGCTTTACGTTCCCCGGCCAGCATAATTTTCTTGAATTTATCCGGAGTTATTTTTCTTTGCCCTACTTTCACCAGACATCCAACTATATTGCGTACCATACGATATAAAAAACTGTTACCGGTAATGGTAAAAATCAGTTCATTTCCCTGCTGCGTCCAGTGTGCCTCAGTCAGAGTCCTTATCGGTGTAGTCATTTCACTGCCTGAATTGCGAAAAGCACTGAAATCATGAGTGCCTATTAAGCACTCTGCCGCCTCATTCATGGCCTTGTAATCAAGACAGCCTTTGATTTCCCAAGCATAGTTACGCAAACAGGGATTAACAACATCTGTTAAAAAGATCTTATAACAATAGGTCTTTTCCTTAGCGCTGTAGCGGGCATGAAAGTCTTCTCCAACCTCTTTGCCCTGACAAACGACTATATCTTTGGGAAGCAAATGTCTGATAGCCCTGGGAATATGGGAAGCAGGAACCGTAGCCGCAGTAGAAAAAGATACCACCTGCCCCAAAGCATGAACTCCGGCATCAGTGCGTCCTGCCGCCTTCAGCAAGATTTCTTCTCCGCATAATTCTGTAAGAGCCCCTTCCAGAACCTGCTGGACCCCAACACCGTTTTTTTGTCTTTGAAAACCATTGTAATTAGTTCCGTCATAGGCAACTGTTAATTTTATATGGCCCATAAAGTTCCGCCCCATTTAAGTATGCATAACACCAAAATAAGAACTGCCATACCACAGGCAGCCACTCCATCTCTTGAACCGTACACCAGCTGATGCATTCTGGTCCGTCCCTTGCCTCCCCGATAGCATCTGGCTTCCATAGCCATAGCCAATTCATCCGCTCGACGGAAGGAACTGATAAACAAAGGTATTAATATTGGCAGCATATTCTTTGCCCTTTGGATAAGATTGCCGGAAGAAAAATCTGCCCCTCTGGCGGACTGAGCTTTCATTATTCTATCGGTTTCTTCTAAAAGAGTAGGAATAAACCGCAGGGCAATAGTCATCATCATGGCCAATTCGTGAGCGGGCACACCGATTTTTTTAAAGGGTGTCAGCAGTGACTCTATGCCGTCCGTTAAAACAATCGGCGAAGTGGTAAAAGTAAGCAAAGATGAAATCAATAGCAGCAAAATAAGCCGCAAAGACATTTTTACGCCTAAAACAATGCCTTCTCTCGTCACAGTGAACATTTTCCACTGCCACAGAGGCTCTCCTTGCCCCGTAAAGATGTGAATTCCTAGCGTGAGTATTATTATGACCCATAAAGGTTTAATCGATTTCAGGAGCATTTTCCAGGGTAATTTGGCCATAAACGCAACTATAAAAACAAAGGCCAGTAAAATACCGTAGGATAAAGCAGATTCTGCTATAAAAACTGCTGCCATGAAAAAGAAAGTAGCTAAAATTTTCGTTCTGGGGTCTAATTTATGGAGGAAGGAATTTCCCGGATAATATTGACCCAAAGTAATATCATTTAGCATCCGGACCACCCCTTTGCTTTAGCAATGGCCTTAACAAGCTGTGCTTCCGTAAGGATTGCACCCTTTAACGGCAGTCCTTGCTGCTGAAGTTCTTCCGCTAACTTAAAACTTTCCGGCACATCGACTGCCAGTTTTTCCAAGGTTTTCTCATCATTGATAAACACATCAGAAGTTTTCCCGTCAATGCATAATTTTCCTCCTGACATCACAAGAAGTCTGTCTGCATAAAGAGCTGCTTCTTCCATACTATGAGTAATCAAAATAACAGCCATTTTTCTTTTTTTGAAAATAGTCATTAACTGAGCAAAAATCATATTACGACTGCGTGGATCCAGACCGGCGCTTGGTTCATCCATAATCAAATAATCAGGCTCCATGGCAACTACACCGGCAATAGCTACACGGCGCATTTGCCCACCGGACAAAGCAAAAGGAGACCTTTGGGCAAAAGTTGCAAAATCAAGATTCACAAATTCCATGGCACTGCGCACTGCTGCATCAACTGTATCAGGATCTTTGCCACTGTTGCGGGGACCAAAAGCAATATCCTCATAAACAGTTTCCGCAAAAAGCTGATGTTCCGGATATTGGAAAACCATACCTACCTGGTGACGAGCTTTTTTAGCATCAGCTCCCTTGCCGTTTACATCTATCCCATCCACATAAACTGCTCCTGTAGTAGGATGTAAAAGACCGTTTAAATGTTCTGCCAGAGTTGATTTTCCGCTGCCAGTATGGCCAATAATAGCTACAAATTCGCCTTTATTAATTGTTACGCTTACCTGGTCTAAAGCTTGACACTCAAAAGGAGTTTTA
This sequence comes from Acidaminococcaceae bacterium, assembly GCA_022653215.1. Lineage (GTDB taxonomy): Bacteria > Bacillota > Negativicutes > Acidaminococcales > Acidaminococcaceae > JALCSJ01. Next base: position 5,672 of record JALCSJ010000017.1, on the reverse strand, counting down.
GCCATGTAAGTATATGAAATGTTTTTTACATCGATGGACATAATGCTTTACATAGCTCCTTATGAGTAATAATATTAGCCGGCAATTTATGCCCGGCCTTGTTTAAATGAAAAGCTACCTCTGCGGCCAGAGGCGCTTCCAGTCCTAGTTTGTTCATTAGCTCCACCTGGCTGAAAACTTCTGCCGGTGTTCCCATCATAACGATTTTGCCCTTTTCCATGGCAACAATACGATCTGCTAAAATTGCTTCTTCCATTTTATGTGTAATATAAACTATTGTTATATGTTTTTCTTTGTTTAACTTCACAACTGTGCTGACAATTTCTTTCCGTCCCTTAGGATCCAGCATAGCCGTAGGTTCGTCAAAAACAATGCATTTAGGTTCTAGTGCCATAACACCAGCTATGGCAATTCTCTGTTTCTGACCTCCTGATAACCTATGAGGGGCCTGCTGAGCATAGGCCGACATATTCACTGCAGCCAAAGCAGCCTCTACTCTTGGTCTTATTTGTTCAGAAGGTACTCCAATATTTTCCAAGCCAAAGGCCACATCTTCTTCAACAATGGCAGCAACAATCTGGTTGTCAGGATTCTGAAACACCATGCCCACCGTTTGTCTTACCTGCCACATGTTTTCTTCTTTGGATGTATCTAATCCATTAACTAAACAAATCCCCTCTGTGGGAGTAAGAAGTGCGTTAAAATGCCTTGCCAGGGTAGACTTGCCACTACCGTTAGTGCCAATTATAGCTACAAATTCTCCTGGGGCTATAGACAAATTAATCCCGTCCAAAGCTTTAACGGAATTATTCTGTCCATCTGTATATGTATGTGTTAAGTTCTGCACTGAAATAATAGAATCCATAATAACCTCTCTGAAAGCTGAGCGACTTTAAGCTATAATCATGTTATTATATAATTATTTAGGTACTCTCGTCAATTAATTTGGTTAACACAAAAACACCTGCACAGATACTACTCTGTACAGGTGCCTTAAGTTTGTTCTTATACCAATTCCAAGATAGCCATCTCAGCAGCATCGCCGCGGCGGGGCATAGTCTTGTAAATACGAGTATAACCGCCATTGCGTTCCTTGTATTTAGGAGCAATTTCATCAAAAAGTTTCTTAGTTACTTCTTCATCTACAAGAAAAGCCAGAACTTGACGACGAGCATGCAAGTCACCTTGTTTTGCCAAAGTAATCAACTTTGCAGCTAGGCCGCTGATTTCCTTCGCTTTCGTCGTAGTAGTTTCGATTCTCTCATTTTTGAAGAAGGCGGTTAAAATACTACGAAACAAAGCTTTACGATTACCGGAATTGCGGTTTAATTTTCTGTATGCCATATTTCGTCCTCCTCCTATTCTTCATCAGATTTACGTAAATGTAAACCTAATTCTTCTATTTTCTTCTTGACTTCGTCCAAAGACTTGCGTCCTAAATTACGGACACAAATGAGTTCATCCTCAGTCTTACTGATAATGTCCTCAACAGTATTGATGTTGGCACGTCTCAGACAATTGTTGGAACGAACCGTTAAATCCAAATCATCGATGGATAATTGCAAAATCTTAGGTTTTCCATCGCCTTCGGTATCTGTATCAGCAGGTTCCCCTTCTTGGATAACAGGAACATCAGTTGTCTTGAATAAAGCAAGATATCTGGTCAGGATATCAGCAGCGCTGGTCACAGCTTCCGCCGGAGCAATACTGCCATCCGTCCAAACCTCTAAAGTAAGTTTATCATAGTTGGTTACATTACCAACACGTGTATCAGTAACACCGAATTTCACTCTGGTGACGGGAGAATAAATAGAATCAACCGGAATAAAACCAATAGGCTGATCATCACCCTTGTTCTTTTCGGAGGATACATACCCGCGGCCTACGTCAACATAAATTTCCATATTAAGTTCGGCACCTTTATCCAAGGTTGCAATATGCAATTCTTTATTAAGGACTTCTGTATCCTGATCGCACATTACATCAGCGCCGGTTACTTCTTTTTCACCGGTAGCTTTAATATAGAAAATCTTAGGTTTAATTTCACTTTCATCTTTAATGGCAGACTTAAAGCACAAAGCCTTAATATTTAAAACAATGTCTGCTACATCTTCTCTTATTCCTTCTATTGTGGAAAACTCGTGGAGTACACCGTCGATTTTAATACCGGTTACCGCCACTCCGGACAATGAAGAAAGAAGGACTCTACGTAAACTATTACCTAAGGTAATACCGTAACCACGTTCCAAAGGTTCCCAAACGAATTTACCATAACGTCCATCAGGAGCGGTTTCATTAGTAACCATTTTGGGTGTTTCAATTTCTTTCATGCGGAAGCCTCCTTCTGCGTATTACCACAATACGCACAATATATGGTGGCAAACAGTATGTTATTATTTAGAATACAACTCAACGATATAGTGTTCTTCAATAGGAACATCAATTTCTTCACGAGTAGGGAATCTGTCTACCTTACCTGATACATTAGCAGCATCAAGTACTAACCAAGCAGGTACTGCCTGTTTAGTCAAAGATTCACTCATACCCTTGAAATATGTCTTAGAACGAGAACTTTCCATAACAGTAATAACATCACCTGCTGAAACCAAAGCAGAAGGAATATCTACCCTCTTGCCGTTAACAGCAATATGTCCGTGTCTAACTACTTGACGAGCTTGACGACGGGTGCTGGCAAGACCAAGACGGTATACAACATTATCAAGTCTTCTTTCCAAAAGAATTAACAAGTTGGCACCGGTAATACCTTCCATTTTTTTAGCCATTTCATAATAGCCATGGAATTGTCTTTCCAAAATACCATAAATAAATTTTGCCTTTTGTTTCTCGGTTAACTGCAGACCATACTCACTCTTTTTTCTTCTTAGTGCTCTAGGTTGACGGAAGGATTCTTTGCTTACGCCTACGAAACCGGGAGTCATACCCAAAGTTCTGCATCTTTTTAAAACCGGGGTTCTATCAATTGCCATCTATCAGTACACCTCCTCCAATTATACTCTTCTACGTTTAGGCGGACGGCAGCCATTATGGGGAATGGGAGTTACATCTTTAATAGAATCAACTTCCAAACCTGCAGCCTGCAAAGCACGAATTGCTGCTTCACGACCTGCTCCGGGTCCCTTAACATATACTTCAATCTTCTTCAAGCCATGTTCCATTGCAGCTTTGGCAGCTTGTTCAGCAGCCATTTGAGCAGCAAACGGAGTGCTCTTGCGGGAACCACGGAAGCCCATGCCACCGGAGGATGCCCAGCTCAAAACGTTACCAGTCATATCGGCAATGGTAACTATAGTATTATTGAAAGTAGAACGAATATGTGCCACACCGGCTTCAATATTCTTGCTTACTTTCCGTTTTGTACGAACAGTTTTCTTAGCAACCACTCGTTAATCCCTCCTTAAATAGCTGATTTTTTCTTGGTTCCAGCTGCTTTCTTAGGTCCCTTGCGGGTACGCGCATTATTCTTCGTATTCTGTCCACGGACAGGAAGTCCTGCACGATGTCTACGACCGCGATAGCAACCGATTTCTACCAATCTTTTAATATTCATGGATTCTTCACGACGAAGATCGCCTTCGATTTTATAACCGTGATCCAATGTCTCACGAATCTTGGCAATTTCGTTTTCGGTTAAATCCTTAACTCTGGTATCAGGATTGATACCGGTTTTCGCTAATATCTCACGTGAAAGCGTAAGACCAATACCGAAAATATATGGTAAAGCATATTCAATACGCTTTTCGTTGGGTAAATCAACGCCACCAATACGTGCCATTAATGAGCACCTCCTTCTTAACCTTGTCTCTGTTTATGTTTCGGGTTTTCGCAAATTACCATTACATGGCCTTTGCGTTTAACAATTTTACATTTTTCACAAAGCCGTTTTACAGACGGTCTAACTTTCATAATAACCCTCCTCTTGCTGGTCCTCTCTATTTGAAACGATAAGTAATTCTGCCACGGTTCAGGTCGTAGGGTGTTAATTCCACTGTAACTCTGTCTCCCGGCAAAATTTTAATAAAGTTCATACGTATTTTACCGGAAATATGAGCTAAAATTTCATGGTCATTTTCCAATTTAACTCTGAACATGGCATTAGGTAAAGACTCTAAGATAGTACCTTCAACTTCAATTGCATCTTGTTTGGACACTGGGACTCCTCCTAACCTTTAACCACCGCAACAACATCAGCAAATACTTTGTCAATTTGTTGTGTGCCATCTACTTCTTTATACACACCGGCTTTTTTATAATACGTAATCAGAGGAGCGGTCTGGCTATGATAAGCTTCCAAACGTTTCTTGACTGTTGCTTCTTTGTCATCATCCCGTTGGAAAAGCTCACCGCCGCACTTATCACAAATTCCTGCCTTTTTGGGAGGATTGAATTTTACATGATAAGTTGCTCCGCAGGACTTGCAGATACGCCGTCCTGTTACCCGGCTGATTAATTCCGAATCAGGAACATCAATATTTACCGCAGCAGTTAGCTTAATGTTTAATCCTTTAAGGATTCCGTCTAAAGCTACTGCCTGCTCCTCAGTTCTGGGAAATCCATCCAAAATAAATCCCTTGGCGCAGTCGGTTTCACTTAAACGTTCCTTCACGATACCAATGGTAACCGCATCGGGAACAAGTCCGCCTGCATCCATATATTTTTTGGCTTCTTTTCCTAAGGCCGTCCCATTCTTTACAGCCGCACGGAACATATCTCCCGTAGAAATGTGAGGGATAGGAAATTCAGCAACTAATTTTTCTGCTTGGGTACCCTTGCCTGCACCAGGAGGTCCCATCATAAGAATGTACATAATATGCCACCTTCCTATTTCATGAAACCTTGATAGTGTCTCATAAGTACCAGGGACTCTACCTGTTTCATAGTATCAAGTGCTACGCCAACCACAATCAAGAGTGCTGTACCACCGAAATAGATACCGGAAATTCCGGTAATCCAAACAATGATATTAGGCATAATAGCTATAAGTGCCAAGAAAATTGCACCTGCTAAAGTTACTCTGCTCATAATCTTGTCCAAATAATCAGTAGTGGGCTTGCCCGGTCTGAGTCCAGGAATAAATCCACCGTATTTTTTAATGTTGTCACTCATATCAGCTATATTCAGGCTAACTGCCGTATAGAAATATGTGAAGAACACAATCATTAAAATATACAAGATTGTTTGTAGTGGTGTGCCCCATTGTAGGTAGCTTGCGACTTTTTGCACCCAGGGCACCTTGATAAACTGTGCTATGGTTACAGGGAACATCAATACTGAAGAAGCGAAAATGATAGGAATAACACCGGCTTGATTGACCTTTAAGGGAATAAAGCTTGTATGTCCTCCATACATTTTTCTTCCAACAATCCGCTTAGCATATTGTACAGGAACCTTACGATATGCAATAGTATTAGCAACAACGAAAGCAATCATGAGAACAGCAAGTACAGCAAAAATAAGAACATTGAAAATGTTAATGGTTCCTGCTTTTAAATACTGACTCATTACATGTAATCCTTCGGGAAGACGGGAAACGATACCGGCAAAGATAATAAGGGAAATACCATTTCCGATACCTTTGGCCGTGATCTGCTCGCCTATCCACATCAGGAAAACAGTGCCTGCTGTTAACGTAATGGCAATCATGGCATAAGAGA
>JALCSJ010000016.1 GCA_022653215.1 Acidaminococcaceae bacterium | reverse complement strand
TTGCCTTGATATGGTCTGTTGCTATTTCCATGATAATTTCTGTTGCCAGAATTTTGACCTTGACTGTAAGGTCTATTTGTATTACGCCCACCATCAGAAGAGTATGGTCTATTAGAGCCATTTTGACTTTGTCCGTATGGCTTACTGGGGTTGTTCCTATGGATAATAATTTTGGGCATAGAACTGCCGCTACCCGTAGACGGTTTTCTCTCTTGCGTAGGTTCTGCAGAACGTTGCTCTGCCGGTTTACTGCCGGCAGCATTTTGCGGTGCACTCGGTTTGGTATCCTGGTGAACAGGAGCCGCTGCCGGTGGCACATTTGTCTTGGGAGTCTGAGAAACAGGCGTTACTGCCGGTCTAGCATTTTGGTTCTGTTTCCTGTTAGGTCCCATTTCTTTAATAATCAAATCATGTACAGAGTCTTCTACTGTACTCATATGATTTTTTACATCGATTTTACGATTAGCTAAAAAGCTCAATACTTTTTTACTGTCCACACCTATTTCCTTTGCGATTTCATATATTCTGTGTTTTCCCATCCGCACGCCTCCGTGACATCATTCCACAATCATTTTAACAAAATTATTATCCATAATAGCAACAGCCGTCCTTGGTGCTTTACCAAGGGAGCGTCCCAGTTGCTCTCTATCCAGGACGTCTACCGTCCTAATACTATGTTCTTCGCAGAAATTAATCAACCTCTTTCTTGAATTTTCTGAAGCATCTTTGGCAATAAGCAATAATTTAACTTTGCCTTTACGCAAGGCATCCTGGACGGCAAAATCTCCTGATACTGCTTTACCGGCCTTTTGTGCCAAGCCTAAAGCAAAAAGTAAACTTTGATCATTTTTCATTTTTCAATTCCTCAAGCAAGGATTTTTTTATATCATCACTAATAGCAACACCTAAAGATTTCTCCAGGCTTTTACCGGTAATAGCTTTTACTATACATTCCTCATTGGGGCACACATAAGCGCCCCGTCCCGGTCTTTTGCCGCTTTTGTCTAAAAGGACTTCTCCCTGGGGAGAACGAACTATACGTACTAGGTCTTGCTTTGGTTTAACAGTGTTGCAGCCCAGGCATTTTCGCTGGGGCAGTTTCCTGGTTTTCATTCTTTATCACTGCCTTTATCATCTTGGGTAATCTCGTTGGTGTCAGCAGTAGTATCAGTGGTACCATCAGTGGTATTTTGAACTGCAGCTTCACTTGGTTCTTCAGAAGATTTTTCTGCAGACTCCGGTGTTTGATTGCTGCCGTCATCGTAAACCAATTCTCCAGCTTCCACAGCTTGAGTTTCACTCTTTATATCAATCTTCCAACCTGTTAATTTAGCAGCCAGTCTGGCATTTTGTCCTTCTTTGCCAATGGCCAGGGACAACTGATAGTCAGGAACAATCACCCTGCAGATCTTATTGGGAGCATCGGATACAGCAGCAATTACCTTAGAAGGCGACAATGCATTGGAAACATACTCTTCCGGCACATCGCTGTATTTAACTATATCGATTTTCTCGCCCCGCAGTTCGTCCACTATATTACGAACCCGCATACCCTTTTGTCCTACGCAGGCACCTACAGGATCAACATTGGGATTAGAACTGTATACTGCTATCTTGGAACGCATGCCTGCTTCTCTTGCTACGGATTTGATTTCTACGGTACCATCTTGAATTTCAGCTACTTCCAGCTCAAACAATCTTTTTAAGAGGCCGGGATGAGTTCTGGACAAAACAATCTGGGGACCCTTGGTTGTTTTCTTAACTTCTACTACATAGCACTTAATTCTCTCGTGAAATTGGTATGTTTCAGAAGGAATCTGTTCATTAGGAAGGAGTATACCTTCCGCCGTACCCAGATCCACATAAACATTATGTCCTTCCACTCTTTGAATAACGCCGCTTACTATATCGTTTTCTCTGCTGGCATATTTTTCGTAAACCATGCCCCGTTCCGCTTCTCTGATCCGTTGTACAATAACTTGTTTAGCATTTTGCGCAGCAATCCTTCCGAAATTTTTCGGAGTGATTTCTTCTTCTAAGACATCCCCTACCTGATATTTTTTATTAATCAGCATAGCATGGTCTAAAGATATTTCCTGTGCTTTATCAGTCACAGTTTCAACGACTGTTTTTCTGGCATAAACATGAATATCCCCATTTATTTTATTTAATTCAACTCTGACATTTTGTGCAGAGCCAAAATTCTTTTTATATGCAGTGACAAGAGCTTCTTCTACTGCCCCGTACAAAATATCCGGTGCTATACCCTTTTCTTCCCCCAGTTGAGCTACTGCCTTCACAAAATCTGCATTCACTTTTAACCATTCCTCCTTAAAAATCAATATGTGGTCTTACCACAGCAATTTGTTTGCGTTCTAAATTAAACATTTCCTTGCCAACTTCTATTGTCAAGGTTTCATCTGTATGTGCCTGTAAAATGCCGGTCAATTGCTTTTTTCCTTTAACAGCGGCAAATAACTGCACATCTATTTTCTTTCCATAATTAGCTAGAAAATCTTTATCCTTCTTTAGCGGACGATCAATGCCGGGTGAAGAAACTTCCAAATAATATTGCTCTTTAATAAAATCTTTTTCGTCTAAAAGTTTCGCCAGCTTACTGCTTACTTCCGAGCAATTATCAATGTCAATGCCACCTGCTTTGTCCACATACACCCGCAGAAACCAATCCCGTTCCCGTACATATTCCACATCAACCAGTTCCAGGCCTGCTTCTGCCACAATAGGCTCCGCTAATTTAGTTACTGCGGCAACGACTTCCTTCTTATCCATATGTTCCCCCATTTTCCTTCTAGTAAACGAAAGAGCGGGTTTAGGACCCACTCTTTCAACGTTTCCTCAATATTCTGGACATATTGTAACACTTTAGCGGCTATTTAGCAAGCAAAGCAAGGTTTTTTCTAGCATTTCCTAAGATTTTTTCCTTGTTTCAGAACAATTCTATTTGGTCGGTAGCAGGCATGCCTTCCAAAGCACCTACTTCAACTAAGGACTCCAGTGCTGCTGAGCTGATTTTTGAACGATTTTTTAAGTCTTCACGGGAAATAAATGGGCCTGTTTTTCTCGCCTCACCGATTCCTTCCGCAGCAACACCGCCCATACCGGAAATAGCGCCCAAAGGTACTCTTACGCCCTTTTCCGTAACCTGAAAGTTATGTGGGTCGGATTTGTAAATATCAATATCTTCAAACTCAAAACCACGTTCCAGCATTTCTACAGCTAATTCCAAATAGGTTACGGTGTCTTTATCATTAACGGACGCCTTGGTTCCTTGCGCATAGACATTTTTGATAAACCGTTTCATGTAATCCTTGCCCTGACGGACTAAAGTATAGTCGAACTTAGGTGCACGAACTGTAAAATAGGCTGCATAAAATTCTTTAGGGTGATGAACTTTACAGTACGCAATTCTATAAGCAGAAATTACATAAGCTACAGCATGAGCTTTAGGAAACAGATATTGCACAGTACGACAGCTTTTAACATAAAAGTCGGGAATTTTAGCTTTTTCCAAAGCTTCAGCCTGTTCCGGCGTAAAACCTTTTTTGGCAGCTTTACCTTTACGGCACCATTCCATGATTTTAAATGCCATGCTTGGTTCCATCCCGCGTTTAATCAAAGAGTTCATAATATCATCACGGGTAGAAATAGTGTCTTCTGTAGGAACCCCTTCTTTAATAAGGTCCTGGGCATTATTCAGCCAAACATCCGTACCATGGGAATATCCGGAAATCTTTAACAAATCACTAAAGTTTTTAGGTTTAACATCAGAAATCATCTGACGGACAAATTTAGTGCCGCACTCCGGTACACCATAGGTTCCTACTTCAGTACCAATTGCTTCAGGTGTAACATGAAGAGATTTTGTGCTTAGAAACAGTTCCATAGTATCAGGATCAGCAATAGGAATAGATTTGCAATAGCCCTCCTGCCCCATTAAATTATCCAGCATTTTTATAACGGTAGGATCATCATGGCCCAGAATATCCAGTTTAACTATACGCTCATCTATAGAATGGAAATCGAAATGGGTAGTCATAGTACCGCATGTTTCATCATCCGCAGGATATTGGATAGGAGTAATATACTGAATATCCAAGTCCCTGGGAATAACAACAATGCCGCCGGGATGCTGTCCTGTTGTCCTCTTCACATCTACCAGAGAAGGAATCAGTCCTTCTACATAGGCATTGCGTACCGTAATATTTTTGTTTTCAAAATATTTTTTTATATAGCCATAAGCTGTTTTATCCGCAATGGTTCCTATGGTACCGGCCCGGCAAACATTATCTCTGCCGAAAAGCTCTTCGGTATATTTATGGGCTTTAGGCTGATACACTCCGGAAAAGTTCAAATCAATATCAGGAACTTTATCTCCATGAAAACCCAGGAAAACAGCAAAAGGAATATTGTGTCCGTCTCGTACCATGGGAGTGCCGCATTCAGGGCAAAGCTTTTCAGGCAAGTCAAACCCTGATTCTACACTGCCATCAGAAATAAATTCCGTATGGTAGCATTTAGGACAACGATAATGGGGCTCTAAAGGATTTACTTCGGTAATATTGAGCATGGTAGCAACGAAAGAAGAACCTACAGAGCCTCTGGAACCTACCATGTAACCATCTTCGTTGGACTTTTTCACAAGTAAATGGGCAATGTAATACAAAACAGCAAAACCATTGCCTATAATAGCATCTAATTCCTGTTTTAATCTGGCCTCTACCTTGGGATTTAACTCAGGCCCATATAATTCATGGGCTTTGGCATAGGTTAAGTTTTTAACTTTTTCTTCGGCACCGGGAATTACCGGTGAATATAACTGGTCTCTATCGGGAACAGGTTTAAAGCTTTCGATTTTTTCGGCAATTTTATTAGTATTGCTTACTACTACCTCGAAAGCCCTTTCTTTACCTAAATACCGGAATTCCCCCAGCATTTCTTCCGTGGTGCGGAAGAATACAGGTGGCTGTTCTTCATCAGGATAGCCATTACCTACCTGAAGAATACGTCTGGCTAAGGCATCCTCCGGTTTAAGAAAATGAACATCACAGGTAGCTACAGTGAGTTTGCCCATTTCGTCTGCCAAAGCCAGAATTTTTTTATTCATGTTCTGTAAATCTTCTTCAGTTGTAATATTGGGATATCTGTCATCTGATAATAAATATCTATTGTTTCCTGTGGGCTGAATTTCCAGATAATCATAAAACTTGGCAATTTCCAGCAGTTCTTCGTGAGAAGCTCCATTTAAAATACCCTGATACAATTCACCTGCACTACAGGCAGAACCAATAATCAGACCTGCTCTGTACTGCTCCAAAAGAGCTTTGGTCATACGCGGACGCTTAGGCTTGCCACCGAAATACTGCAAATGAGAAAGGGAAACCAGTCTATACAAGTTCCTTAAACCTTCAACAGTCTGAGCCAGAATAATAATATGATAATTCTTTTTTTCTGCCCGGGAATGACAGAGATAGCCTTCCACACCATAAATTAGCTTAATGTCTTTTCCTTTAGCCTCATCATAGGCAAAAGGAAAGGCTTGGACAACACCATGGTCTGTGAGAGCTAAAGCCTTGTGACCCCATTTAATGGCAGTACGCACCAGTTCTTTGATAGGTGTAATACCATCCATTTTGCTCATCTTTGTATGGCAGTGGAGTTCTACTCGCTTTTCTTGGGCATTATCCATTCTTTCTTCTGCTTTTTTCAGCATAATGCCTTTTACATATGTCATGACTATTTCCGAATTTTCATATTTATCGATTGCCACATTGCCCTGCATGACTATATGAGAGCCGATGGGTAACTTTTTGCAAAACTTTTTATATTCTTCTATGTTTTTAGGAAGGTCCTGGGAATTTTTTCCATCACCGAAACGTATTTTGGCAGTGATGCCATCCTTCTCATCAGCTACCATCATGCTAAGCATAACAGAGCCGGTGCGAAGGTCCCGTTCTTTGTAGGCGACGATTTTTCCTTCCACTACCACATTATTTTCTTCTTCTTGGACATCGTGCATGGGTCTGGGGGATTTGGTAACTTTTTTACCATAGGCTACACCTTCTCCTTGGGCGGACAAAGTAGTGCCTTTTACCCGGTTAAGGGCCTCTAGGTAAGCAGGACTTTGACACACATCTGTAGATGCTGTTTCTATGCCGGTTACCACAAAATTTGCTTTGACAAGAGAACAAGCAAGGGCAAGCTTTTGGGCTACCCCTGCTAAAGTAATATTATCTTTTTTGGCTTCCTCCGAAGTTCCGAAAATAGTCCAGGTCTTTGCTATTTCATCAATTTCCACTTCATTCAGAGTAAGCCGTTGCAAAGAAATTTGCTCATCCCTGGTTAATCCCAGGTCCTGAGCAAATTCTAAAAATTTATGTTTTTCAGGTTTAATTTTATATTTAGTGGGCATATGTTACTTCCTTATCGTACGTGTTCCAATGAAACTACTTCATTTTTATCATTTAAGCCTGCTATTATTTTATCCAGATCTTTGTCCTTGGTAACTTTTAAAGCCAGTTCAAGGACAATGGTTTTTTGTACTGTATTGCTTTTAATGTTCAGGGTGCGAACTTTAACACCGGCATCCTGTAAATAATCCATTATGTTAATCATACTGTTAGGGGTGTTTTTAGCTACTACACGCAGGAAATGCCTTTCCACAGAATCAAGAGTAACAAAACGTTTTTCAAAATTATGAAGTGTAATAAGAGTAATAAGAGTGATAATCGTAGTAATAACTGCAATGGTAATCATGCCACAGCCAACAGCGAGGCCAATTGCCGCTACCATCCACAAACTGGCAGCCGTAGTAAGACCACGGACACTCAGTCCTTCGTGGATAATGGTCCCGGCACCTAAAAAGCCTATGCCACTGACCACCTGGGCAGCAATACGCGCCGCATCCCATTGTCTGTCCACAGTACCAATTCCATAAATAGAAACCAGCATAAGCAAAGCAGACCCTGTGCATACTAAAATATGAGTGCGCATGCCGGCCGGCCGGTCTCCTCTACCACGTTCAATGCCAATTAAGCCGCCCAAGATTGTCGCTATGAGCAGCCTTATTAACATATCTTCTGTCTGGCCGTCCAGCATTATTACCACACTCCTCTTCCCTTATTTTTCTTTGTTTAAGACATCCTTTATAGCACTGACATAGTCACCTGTTGCTTCAACCATGGTCATTTCACCTGTTTGTCTAGCCTTAACTTCGATTTGGCCTTTGGCCAAAGTCTTGGGTCCAACTACCACTCTAACAGGGTACCCGATTAAATCGGCATCCTTAAACTTAACGCCGGCTCTTTCGTCTCTGTCATCAATTATTGCTTCGATGCCACTGTCACACAGTGCCTTATAAATCTCTTCGGCTTTAGCATTGCTGGCCTCATCCTTAGTATTAACAGGAATAACGATTACTTGATAGGGAGCAATGGCTACAGGCCAAATAATACCGTCTTTGTCATAGTTCTGCTCAATAGCAGCAGCCAGTGTTCTGCTGATACCTATACCATAACAACCCATAACCATAGGCTGTTCTTTGCCATTAGCATCAAGATAAGTTGCTTTAAGAGGCACGCTGTATTTGGTAAACAGTTTAAATACCTGACCAACTTCTATGCCTCTGGCTTCGGTAAGTTTCCCACCGCAATGAGGACAGGGATCTCCTTCTTTAGCCAGACGAATATCTGCTACAATAGTAGGCTCAAAATCTCTGTGAGGATTTACATTAATAAAGTGAGTATCAACTTGATTGGCACCACAGCAGAAATTGTGCATATTCATAACAGTAGGATCAACCAGAATAATAGTCTTTTTGTTATCCAGACCTACAGGTCCCATAAAACCACCCATAGTACCTGCTGCTTCCAGCATTTCCGGTGGAGCCATAGTTACTTCGCTGACACCAGCAGCATTGATAACTTTGATTTCGTTAACATCATGGTCACCACGGACAAAGCAGAGAATCAAACCTTTTTCCGAAGCATAGGCTACAGCCTTAACGCTTTTTTCAATAGGTTCATGTAAAAATTCATTAACAGCTGCAATTGTCTTGCAGTTAGGAGTATTTACAGCTTCTCTTGGTTTTAATTCTTCCTCCGGTGCTACAATAGGTGCCAGTTCTGCCTTTTCTACATTGGCAGCATAGTTGCACTTATCACAATACACAACAGCTGCTTCCCCACTGTCTGCAATAGCCATGAATTCATGAGAACCGCTGCCGCCAATAGCTCCGCTGTCTGCTTCCACAGGACGGAATTTCAGTCCGCAGCGATTAAAAATACGCACATAGGCATCATACATGTTCTTGTAGGAAACATCCAATCCGGCATTATCCAAATCAAAAGAATAAGCATCCTTCATGATAAATTCTCTGCCGCGCATTAACCCAAAACGAGGGCGTCTTTCATCTCTAAACTTACTTTGAATCTGATAAAGATTCAAAGGTAATTGACGATAGCCTCTCACATCGGGACGAACTAAAGTCGTAACCAGTTCTTCGTAAGTGGGACCTAGGCAGAAATTCCTGTTGTGGCGGTCTTTAAGACGGAACATTTCATCTCCGTATACAGACCAGCGACCGCTTTCTTCCCAGATTTCCGAAGGTTGAATAATAGGCATCATTATTTCTTGAGCGCCTGATTTATCCATTTCTTCTCTGACAATATTTTCAATTTTCTTCAAACAGCGCCAAGCCAAAGGTAAATAGCTGTACATACCTCCGGCACTTTTTCTGATAAAACCGGCTCTCAGCATTAGTTTATGGCTAATGACCTCTGCCTCTGCAGGAACTTCCCGTAATGTAGGTGCATATAATTTAGAAACGCGCATTATTATTTCTTCCTTTCACTTAGTATTTTCTGTATTTCGATGAAGAGCTCATCAATCAGCTTCTCTTCAGGAACTTTCCTCAGGATTTCCCCTTTACGGAAAATCAGTCCTTCACCTTTGCCGCCGGCCAGACCTACATCAGCTTCTCTAGCTTCTCCGGGGCCATTAACTACACAACCCATAACCGCTACACTAATAGGATCTTTAATATCTGCCAGCCGTTTTTCCACTTCTAATGCCAGCTTTTCCAAATGAATGGAAGTACGTCCGCAAGTAGGACAAGAAATCAAAGTTGGTCCATATTCACGTAAGTCCAGGGATTTCAAAATTTGGTAAGCTACTTTAACCTCATTGGCCGGATCTCCGGTGAGACTGACTCTTATGGTGTCACCTATTCCCTCAGCCAAAAGCGTGCCAATGCCAACAGCTGATTTAATAATTCCGGAGTGAACTGTTCCCGCCTCTGTTATACCTAGATGGAGCGGATAGTCGCACTGACCTGCCAAAAGTCTGTAAGCATCTACAGTCAGTGGCACATCATGAGCCTTTAAAGAAATTTTAATATTTCTGTACTGTAAATCTTCCAGAATATGAATATGTCGCCAAGCAGCTTCCACCATGGCTTCAGCTGTAGGATGTCCATATTTTTCCAACAAATCTTTAGGCAGGCTCCCTGCATTAACCCCAATGCGAATGGGAATGTCCCTTTCTTTGGCTGCTTTTACCACAGCCTCCACTCTGTCACGGCCCCCAATATTTCCCGGGTTTAGCCTAAGACCATCTACACCGGCCTCCAGAGCAGCTAAAGCTAATCTGTAGTCAAAATGAATATCAGCAATCACCGGAATGTGAATGCCCTTTTTTATCTCACTTATTGCCTTGGCCGCTTCCATAGTGGGAACAGCACAACGAATAATTTCACAGCCCAAATCAGCTAATGCATTTATCTGCCTAATAGTATCTGGGGCATTTTCTGTTTTTGTATTAGTCATAGATTGAACAACAATGGGATTATTACCGCCAATCTTTACATTGCCGATTTGCAGCACTCTTGTTTCTCTGCGTTTCATAGGCTCCTCCTAACGAGTAAGATCCTTAACTGTGGAAAATATGGTAATGGCAATAATAATAGCTATACCTACCATTTGGATTTTTTCCAGATATTTAGCCGGAAGAGGTTTCCCACGAACTCCTTCCACTAAAAGAACAACAAATTGTCCACCATCCAAAGCAGGAATGGGCAATAAGTTAATAATTGCCAGATTGATACTGAGAAAAGCAATAAAATTCAAAAGGGGCAAAACACCTTGAGATGCTACATCTCCGGCCATCTGAGCCACACCTATAGGTCCGGAAATATCAGCAGTCATTTTACCTGTAAATATTTTAACAAGACCATTAATCATGGCCTGAATAATCCTGCCTTCATAAGTGATAGCCGTTTTACCGGATTCCAGAAGAGTCAAAGACTTTTTGGTAAACTGGGGAGATACTCCTATCAAGGGTCTACCGGCCTCTTTATTCATTTTCGGTTTAATCTTATAATCACGAACTGAACCTGCCCGGTCAATTGTGAAAACCGCTTCTTTATCCCCATTGTTTCTTAATAAGGTAATTAAATCCTGCCATTGGACAAGTTTTTGACCATTAATGGCAGTTATTCTGTCTCCCGGCATAACTCCCGCTACAGCTGCAGGTTCCGAAGGAATAACCGAACCGACGATAGGTTTATTCACTACGGTGTCAATGCCGCTGAAAAAGAAAATACAGAAAAACAAAATAGCAGGCAAAATAAAATTCATTATAGATCCTGCTAAAATAACCAGCATTCTGGCGGGCAAAGATTTAGAAGAAAAACCATTAGGTACCGGAGCTTCTCCTATATCCATTCCGGCGATTTTATTATATCCGCCTAATGGCACAAGACGTAAAGAATACAAAGTATCTTTGGACTTACTTCTATATAAAGTAGGCCCAAAGCCTATGGCAAACTCATCTACTCGCATACCGGTTAACTTAGCGGTTAAAAAATGTCCCATTTCGTGGACAGTGATTAAAACTCCAAAAACTAGTATGGCTGCTAATAATGTTAACAAAATAATCCTCCGTTAAAATAATTTCTTCAGGATTTCCTCAGCCCGGGTTCTTGTTTCCCTGTCTGCCTGAGCAATATCCTCAACAGTAGGTGTTGCTACAGATGAAGCTCTGTTCAACACTTCTTCGATTAATTGAGCTATCCCCAGAAACTTAATCTTTCCCCTCAAAAAGCTTTCCACGGCAACCTCATTGGCAGCGTTAAAAACGCATGGCATGGTTCCCCCTGCTTTGCCGCAGTCAACAGCCAGCTTGAGAGCACGGAAAATCTTATAATCCGGTTCCTTGAACGTCAGCTGAGCTGCCTTCACCAAATCCAATCTGCCGAAGTTAACATCCCATCTATCCGGATAACTTAAAGCATACTGAATTGGCAGTCTCATATCCGGAACTCCCAATTGAGCAATAACTGCCCCATCCTTATACTCTACCAAAGAATGGACTATACTCTGTGGATGAATAAGTGGTTTTATTTTATCATAATCCATAGCAAAGAGCCAATGTGCTTCCATAATTTCCAGGCCTTTATTAGCTAAAGTGGCAGAATCTACCGTAACTTTTTTCCCCATGGTCCAGTTAGGATGGTGGAGACATTGTTCTACAGTAACATTTTCCAGCTCCTTAAGAGTTTTATCCCGAAAAGCTCCACCGGAAGCCGTAATTAAAAGACGCTTTACTTCAGAATGTTTACTGCCTTGAAGTGATTGAAAAATAGCGCTGTGTTCACTATCCACAGGAGTAAGCTGCACTCCCTTTTCCTTAATGGCATTCATAACAATACTGCCGGCTGCAACCAAAGTCTCCTTATTGGCCAAAGCAATGTTTTTTCCGGCATTAATAGCGGCCAGAGTAGGTTGCAATCCTGCGTAGCCAACCATGGCACCCAAAACCGTATCTGCTTCTGAACAAGTAGCAACAGCCTTCAGGCCATCTTCGCCCCCTAATATTTTAGTAGGGCCCTGATATTTTTTCCCTAGTTCCAGAGCTGCCTGTTTATCCGCAAGAACAGCTAAAACAGGCCGAAACTGTTGTATTTGTTTTAATAACAGTTCTACATTTTTGTGAGCAGCTAAAGCTACTACCCTTAATCTAGTAGGATTTGCCGCTACAACCTCCAGCGTCTGCGTACCAATAGAACCTGTGGAACCCAGTATGGCAATATTCTTCATTAGCTCTGCTCCCTTTCTTCGTCTCTACAGTAAAAACCATTTAATATAATAATAAGCTACCGGAACAGCAAAAAGCAAGCTGTCACAGCGGTCCAGAACTCCCCCATGACCCGGGAAAAAGCTTCCTGAATCTTTAATATTGCAGCTGCGTTTTAAAATAGATTCAACTAAGTCACCTAAAGGAGCTACAATACCCACTAAAATTCCCAAAGCTAAAACTTTTATTCCCGAAAAGCCTAACCAAAGAGAACCTAGCAGCTGAATAACCAGAATACAGCCAATAAAACCCGCTACAGCTCCCTCTACACTTTTCTTAGGACTAACGGCAGGCAGCAGTTTGTGTTTGCCAAAATTACACCCAAAAATATAGGCAAAAGTATCACTGGCCCAGGTTCCGAACATCACTGTCCAAAGCAGTGCTTCTCCTAAAGACAACTGTCCCATAAATCCTGCCGAGTATACCTTGCCTGTTAAATTACGTAAAAAAACGAAATGGGCAAATAAAACACCAACATACATAACTCCGAAGAACCCCAGAGCCGTTTCGCTAATCCACCGGCCATCCCGATAATGGAACAAAGTGTCAAGCATAATTGCAATAACGCTGATAACCAAAATCGGCAGTATGGTTTTATCCCCAGATACTGCAGCGGCTATAACTAAAGCAAGTACCGGCAAACAGCCGGTTATAGCGTAAATCTTGTCTCCGGCGCCTACCAGCATATTGCGTAGTTCTCTCCAGCCTACATAGGCTAGTACCGTTACCCCTGCCGCATATAAAACTCCGCCCATTCTAATAAGGAATAATGCGATGGGAATTGCGATAATTGCCGTAATAATTCTTTGCTTCATAATACACCTGCTTATTTCTTATTTAATCCGCCATAGCGACGGTCTCTTTTCTGATAACTTTCAAGTGCTTCCAAAAAATTTTCTTGGGTGAAGGCCGGCCAATAGGTCTGACAGGTCCAAATTTCCGCATAGGCAATCTGCCACAGCATAAAATTACTCACCCGCAAATCTCCTCCGGTTCTAATTAGTAAATCCGGGGGCGGTAATTGACGGGAATATAAATTGTTTTCAATAACGTCCTTATTAATGTCTTTGGGTTCCATTTTACCCTGCTGTACCAAGGTCGCAATGTTTTTCACTGCCCTGATGATTTCATCTTGTCCACCATAATTAATAGCTACATTAAGAATAATACCTGTGTTGTTTTCCGTGATTTTTATGGCATAATCCATCTTCTTTTGGATAGCCTTGGGCAAAGCATCTTTATCCCCCATAAAACGCATTTTTACATTATATTCATTTAATTCATCTAATTCACCTGTTAAATACTCACTAAGTAAATTCATAATGAAATTTACTTCCGTAATGGGTCTTTTCCAATTCTCTGTAGAAAAAGCATAAACGCTTAGGACTTTAACGCCAACTACCTCGGCGATTTTCACAATAGAGCGCAAAGTCTGAGCTCCGGCACTATGACCGAATGTTCTGATTTTGCCCTGTTCTTTAGCCCATCTTCCATTGCCATCCATAATAATGGCAACATGTTGGGGAACATTGTTTAAATCAATATTATCCGTAGCAGCAAGGGGAATATCTTTGATTTTTATTCTTTTTGTAAAAATATCCTTTAACATGGGTGTATCCTTCCTCTACAAAAAATTTGCGCAACCCAGCTCGGGTTGCGCAATCTTCGCTATAAACTATGCTTGTTTAATAGCACCAGTTGGGCAAGATCCTTCGCAAGCACCGCAATCAATGCAAGCTGCTTCGTCAACCTTGTATTTACCATCATCTTCATGAATAGCTCCTACAGGGCAGGAATTAGCGCAACTACCACATCCAACGCAAGTATCTTTATCTACTTGATGAGCCATATCTAGTACACCTCCCTTCGCAATTTGCAACCTACTACTATGTTTATTATATTGTCAGGCAATAAAGTTTGCTTAAGTACATAAGCGTTCTCATCATGCCAGACCAACTCTTTAAGGGGTTTTAAAGGCATAGTTTTTTTTATGCTATACTTAAAACCCGCGGCAGTGATAGTTTCCACTGCTTTTGCCAATCTATATGCCAATACATCAGGCATCATATTATTCTCTGCCATTATACAGACATAACTTCCTTTTCTTTATTAGCCAGAACCTTGTCAACTTCTTTCATGAACTTATCAGTAAGCTTTTGAGACTTGTCCGTAGCTTCTTTAGCAACGTCTTCGGTTATTTGTTTAGCCTTTTCCTGTTTTTTAACAGCATCGTTAAGTTCACGTCTCATATTACGAATTTCGACTCTGACAGCTTCGCCTTTTTTATTGACTTGTTTCACTAATTCTTTGCGGCCATCTTCTGTAGGCTGAGGAATATTCAGTCTGATAACAATACCGTCGCTATTAGGGTTAATCCCCAATTCGCTGGTCATTATAGCTTTCTCAATAACCTTCACCATATTCTTTTCCCAAGGCTGAATCACAAGCATACGCGGTTCAGGCACGGAAACATTGGCTACCTGATTAATGGGAGTAGGTGTTCCGTAATAATCTACTCTAATTCTGTCAAGCAAAGCAGGTGTAGCTCTGCCGGTTCTAATACTGGCTAGCTCACTGCGTAAAGCATTTAAAGCCTTAGTCATTTTGTCTTCGGTTTTCTGTTCCAGTTCTTCAATAGTTGCCATCATAAACCTCCTACTAAAGTTCCTATTTTTTCGCCTTTGGCTGCTCTCAAGATATTCCCTTTTTGATCAATATTAAATACTACAATGGGAATTTTATTGTCCATACACAAACTAATAGCTGTGGAATCCATAACCTTTAGGTTCTTTTGGATAACTTCAATATACTCTAAATGATCAAACTTCTTAGCGTGTCTATTAATATTCGGGTCACTGTCATAGACGCCATCCACGCCTTTTTTTGCCATAAGGATAGCATCTGCTTCGATTTCAGCTGCTCTAAGAGCTGCTGTAGTATCTGTGGAAAAGTACGGATTACCGGTCCCTGCGGCAAAAATTACTACTCTGCCTTTTTCCAGGTGTCTTATAGCCCTTCTTCTGATATATGGTTCAGCAATCTGCCGCATTTCAATAGCAGTCTGCACTCTGGTAGCTACGCCTCGTGTTTCCAAGGCATCCTGCAAAGCCAGGGAATTAATAATAGTAGCTAACATACCCATGTAATCAGCTGTTGCTCTGTCCATGCCTTTAGAACTGCCGGCCAGTCCTCTCCAAATATTACCGCCGCCGTTAACCACGGCCACATCCAGTCCTGCTTCTTTAACCGACTGAATCTGGGCAGCTATATCGTCTACCGTAACAGGATCAATACCATAGCCTTTTTCACCGGCCAAAGCCTCACCGCTAAGCTTAATTACAACTCTTTTAAATTTCCTATCAGTTGTCAAAATAGGACCTCCCACAATTAATTCTACACGTACTATTATATAAAAACTTGCCGATAAAAACAATACTTTGCTTAAAAAATAAGAGAACACTAAGTGTTCTCTTATTTAGTGAATTTTCTTATTTCATGAAGCTTTGAACTTCTGCTGCGAAGTCTTCTTGCTTCTTTTCAATGCCTTCGCCCAATTGAAAGCGAACAAAACGCTTAATAGTGGCATTTTTCTCTTTTAACAAGCCTTTAATGTTCTTGTCAGGATCTTTAATAAATTCCTGATCTACAAGGCATACTTCCTTATAGAACTTGTGAATACGTCCAATAACCATCTTCTCGATGATTTTTTCAGGCTTGCCTTCCATTTTAGCTTGTTCGGACAAAACAGTCTTTTCATGCTCAACAACATCAGCAGGAACTTGTGTCTCATCCAAATAAGGAGGATTAGCTGCAGCAACCTGCATAGCGATGTCTTTACCCAAAGCAGCATCGCCGCCTACCAGCTCAACTAAAACACCGATTTTGCCACCCCCGTGAATATAGGAAGCAATTACATCATTGCCATATTCAAAAATACTGAAACGGCGAATAGAAATCTTTTCACCGATTGTAGCAATACTTTCGGTAATCATTTCATTAACGGTCTTGCCAGTGGTACCAAATGCCTGCTTACCCAATTCTTCAACATTGGCAGGCTTGTTCTTTGCAATGTGTTCAGCAATGGATTTAACCAATGCTCTGTAATCAGCGGTATCTGCCACAAAGTCAGTTTCGCAGTTAACTTCCAGGCAAACAGCGATTTTGTTTGCTTCGTCAATATAAGTATCAACTAAACCGTCTGCAGCTACACGACTAGCTTTTTTAGCAGCTTTGGAAAGTCCTTTTTCTCTCAAATAATCTACAGCCTTTTCCATGTCCCCATCGGTTTCTTTTAAGGCATTTTTGCAATCCATCATGCCTGCACCTGTGCGGTCACGTAAATCTTTAACCATACTAGCAGAAATATTAGCCATGAAAATCTCCTCCGTTTAATTATTTAAATAGCAGAAATTATTGTGCATCAGTGGGAGCTTCAGTTTGAGCGGCAACTTCTGCAGCAGGTGCTTCAGCAGCTGCTTCTTGAGCGCCTTCTTGTCCTTCAGCTTCTTCATCAGCGCCTGCCTTGCCTTCCAAAACAGCATCAGCCATTTTGCCGGCCAATAATTTAACGGCACGGATAGCGTCATCGTTAGCAGGAATCAAATAATCTATTTCATCAGGATCGCAGTTAGTATCAACAGTAGCTACGATAGGAATGTGCAGTTTGCGAGCTTCCATAACTGCAATGTGTTCCTTGCGGGGATCAATTACGAATAAAGCACCGGGTAACTTTTTCATGTCTTTAATACCGCCCAAATACTTGGTCAGTTTAGCCATTTCTCTGTGCAAGCCAATAACTTCTTTCTTAGGCAACAGAGCAAAAGTTCCGTCTTCTTCCATCTTTTCCAATTCACGTAAACGTTTAATACGTTGTTGAATGGTCTTGAAGTTGGTGAGCATGCCGCCCAGCCATCTTTCGTTAACATAGAACATGCCGCAGCGTTCAGCTTCTTCTTTAATAGCGCCTTGAGCTTGTTTCTTGGTGCCAACGAACATTACGGTCTTGCCTTCAGATGCTACGTCACG
This sequence comes from Acidaminococcaceae bacterium, assembly GCA_022653215.1. GTDB lineage: Bacteria > Bacillota > Negativicutes > Acidaminococcales > Acidaminococcaceae > JALCSJ01. Next base: position 2,762 of record JALCSJ010000016.1, on the reverse strand, counting down.
TAAGAAGTTATAAGCAGCTTCTACTTTTTTAACGGTTTGTTGTAAATCAATAATGTAGATACCGTTTCTTTCGGTGAAGATGTAAGGAGCCATTTTAGGGTTCCAGCGACGTGTTTGGTGACCGAAATGGACACCTGCTTCCAATAGTTGTTTCATAGAAATAATAGCCATTTTTTTATCCTCCTGTTTTTTCCTCCGCAGATTTATTTTTCGTATAACCACTTATGTGGACAGTTACGTCTTACTCTGCGTGTGATTTATGACCGCAAAGATTATACCATAAGAACCTTGTTTAACACAAGGGTTTTATGTAAAAGAATTGACAAAACAGGCCAATAATTTGTCAGTCGCTTTTTCGATTATCTATTTTGCTGCTCCACAGCCTCCGCAGCAGCTATGTTCGACTTTAAGGTTGTCGCATGGTAGCCCTGATTTTTTCTTATAGTCGATAATAGCGGCTTTGAGGCCGTCGGCAGCCAGATTGGAGCAGTGCATCTTAATAGGAGGTAGTCCGTCCAGTGCCTCTGCTACAGCGGCATTAGTAAGCTTTAGTGCTTCTTCGATGGTTTTGCCTTTGGCCATTTCCGTTACCATGCTGCTGGTAGCGATTGCCGCACCGCAACCGAAAGTATTAAACTTTATATCAGTTATAACATTATCTTTAACCTTAATGTAAATCTTCATAATATCGCCGCATACAGGATTGCCTACTTCGCCCACTCCTGATGCATCTTCAATCTCTCCAACATTTCTGGGGTGTGAAAAATGATCCATTACTTTTTTGCTATAGCGCATATCATACCGCCTTTCTCTCTTGATAAAGAGGTGACATCTTTCTTAAATTTTCAACAATACCCGGCAATTTCTCTAAAACATAGTCAATTTCTTTTTCTGTAGTAAATTCACTTAAAGTCAAACGCAGTGAGCCATGAGCTATCTCATGGGGCAAACCGATTGCTAACAGGACATGTGAGGGGTCCAAGGTTCCGCTGGTGCAGGCACTGCCACTGGAAGCTGCAATACCTTCCATATCCAGGTGCAAGAGCATGCCTTCTCCTTCAATGTATTGAATGCTGACGTTTACGTTATTCGGCAATCTGTCGGTAGGATGACCATTTAACCTAGTATAAGGAATTTTCTCCAGAATACCTTTGATTAACTTATCTCTCAGCTTAATCTGCTGCTTGCTATGTTCAGCCATGTACTTTTTCGCATGAACAGCCGCCAGGCCCAGTCCCAATATCCCGGCAGTATTTTCTGTGCCGGCCCGCATCTTGTGTTCCTGAGGACCGCCATAGACCAAAGGCTCCATTTTCACACCCTTACGAATATATACGGCACCGGTACCCTTGGGACCATGGAACTTATGTGCCGTCATGGTCAGCATATCAATATTATCTGCCTTCACATCAATTGGGACATGACCCGTAGCCTGTACTGCATCTGTATGCATGAGGACACCATGTTTGTGGGCAATGGCACCGATTTCACGAATAGGTTCAATGGTGCCGATTTCATTATTGGCAAACATCACTGACACCAAAATGGTTTGTGGTGTAATGGCTTTTTCCACATCAGCCGGATTAACTTTGCCATATTTATCTACCGGTAAATATGTGATCTTAAAGCCCTCTTTTTCCAAAGCCTGGCAAGTATGCAAAATAGCATGATGCTCAATGGCTGAGGTTATAATATGGTTACCTTTGTTTTTATATTTTCTGGCTACACCACGGAGTAGCATGGTGTCACCTTCGCTGCCTCCACCTGTGAAAGTTATTTCTTCAGGTTCAGCATTGATCAAGTCAGCAACTTGCTGACGAGAAGTGTCCAAAATATCATGAGCATTCTGACCGATTTCATAAATACTGGAAGGATTGCCATAATTTTCTGTCATGGCCTTGGCCATAGCCTGAGCAATTTCCGGTAAAACTCTGGTAGTTGCTGCATTATCCAAATATATTTCTTGCATATTCTCCACTCCTTTTTAATTCATAGTTCTTTGCTATGATTTGATTATATATTATCAATTCCTAGTAACTTTGTCAAGATTGATTTGTGAAAAAATTGTTACATCGGATATAGCCAAAAATTATGTTGTGGCATAAAAGCAGGCCACCTGACGTTCATCCATGGAAACAAGTGGAGGCTTTTCCTGCCGGCATTTCTCTTTAGCCAAAGGACAACGACTGGAGAAACTGCAGCCCTTGGGAGGAAATAAAGGATTGGGCAGCTCCCCCTGAAGCTTAATCCGCTGCCTGCTTTTCTGCTGAGCCGGGTCCGGTAATGGTATAGCAGATAATAAAGCTTTCGTGTACGGGTGGAGAGGTTTTTCATACAATTCTTTTCCCGAGGCACTTTCCACAATATTGCCCAAATACATTACCGCCACCCTGTGGCTGATATAACGTACCATGGACAAATCATGTGCTATAAAAAGATAGGTTAAATTAAATTCTTTTTGTAAAGCTGCCAGCAAGTTTACCACTTGTGCCTGAATAGAAACATCCAAAGCCGATATAGGTTCATCGCAGATTATTACTTTGGGTTTACTGGCCAAAGCTCTGGCTATGCCGATTCTCTGTCGCTGTCCTCCGCTGAATTCGTGAGGAAAACGATTAATATGTTCTGTATTCATGCCAACCAGCTCCAAAAGTTCCTGTACTTGTTTTTTCGTTTCTGAAGAAGTGGCGCAAATTTTATTAAGAAGTAATGATTCCCCCACGATATCTCCCACTGTCATCCGTGGATTTAAAGAAGCATAG
>JALCSJ010000015.1 GCA_022653215.1 Acidaminococcaceae bacterium | reverse complement strand
TGCCAAAGTGTCCTCACCATAACCATGTAAGAAACGATTTCCATGGGTAATCCAGATTTTATGTCCGGCCAGATTCATCAGATTCTCTACTGCTGCTCTGCCTTCATACATATCACAATTGCCGCAGACAGCATAGACAGGCAAATGGGTAATTCTTTCTAAAGTCTTGGCATCCTGGCTATAATCCCCTGTATGAATCCAGGCATTTACATTTCCTGCCAGTTCAACTACTTTTCTTAGAACTGTCAAATCACCATGGGTATCCCCCATGATACCTATTAGCATTGCACTCGTCTCCATTGATGACAGAACTTTTTAATAGCTTTGGCCCTGTGACTTACAGAATTTTTTTCTTCCATGGTTGCTTCGCCCAAGGGTTTGTGCAGTTCCGTAGACCAAAACAGCGGGTCATAGCCAAATCCGCCCGTGCCATGAGGTTCATGCAATAAAATTCCATCACAAGTGCCGGAAGATTCCAGGAGAATTTTGCCGGCCGGATTAGCTAAGGCCAGTGCACAGAAGAAACGGCATTTTCTTCTGGTTTGCATTTTCATATTAAGCAAAAGTAAATTATTATTTTCTTCCGGAGTAGCTTCTTCCCCGGCATAACGGGCAGAATATACGCCCGGAGCACCTTTAAGGCTAAGAACTTCTAATCCGGAATCATCGGCCAGGCACAATTCTCCTGTTATTTTTGCATAGTACTGAGCCTTGAGCCTAGCGTTGGCAGCAAATGATTTGCCGGTTTCTTTCGGTTCTTCTATTTCAGGGAAATCTGCCAGATATTTAAATTCAATTCCTAAATTTTGCATCAGAGCTTTAAATTCTTCGACCTTCCCTTGATTATGAGTTGCAATAACAACGCTTTTCATTAAAGTTACCTCTTATAATTTTTAATAATACAAATAGGTGTTTTTTGACTGGCATTTCCAAAAGGATTATCTATAAGAATCTTTTCCACCAGTCTAGGGTCAACGCCGTCTGAACAGCCTAACACGCAGGAGCGCTTTAAGTCGTTAACATCAGCAATAGCAGCCCCAAAACATCCTGTCCCTTCTTGAATGGACTTAGCAACTAAAGAAGCATGCTTGGGACCTAAAACAATATGCTTATCATAGGGCGGCATAGTTCCTGTAACATCATCAATAAGACGGGCTTGTTCACCTGCCATTTTGTAAAAGACACCCGGTCTGCCGGCTACTTTAGCAAAGAACCCGCAAACAACAGCAAGCAGTACTCTAAACTGACCTTCCTGATCCATCAAGGATTGCATGCTGTTCCAGCCGGCAATACTTCCCTGGGACGGAAACAGCTGCGATAAAACCTTAGCTAAAAAGCAAGGTTTTAAGCTTTCCGGACGAATAGCTCTGTTTTGTGTAATGGCTACAACACTTTCTGCAGCACAAACTACATCATTAGGGCCAATTTTATTTCCACCATATTCTTTTATAGCTTCTACAATATTGTCATGTACTGTCAATATTCTGGTAGGAACCGGTATGATTTCATATGTTTCACTCATTGCTTGTTACCTCCTACCAAATTTGTAATAACCTCTCTATGTATGGTAAAAAAGTTTTTCTTAATATAAATAGCCTTACGTGCCATACCATTGTAATAAACAGCAGCATCCATATCAACCATTTTAGACAAGACCTCTTTAATATTCTTGTCATTTCTAGCCTCATAATGCAAAGTAACTATGAGAGGGACTTCAGTATTGGCCTTTAAAATAAGTGCTTCAAAATAATTGTCATTTCTGCGGCGATGAAGAGTTTCCACATGAGCCCAGCAAACAGCATCAGGAAATTGTTCCTGTGGTAAATAAGGGCGGGCAAAGACATCAGTAATAGCCGCATCTTCTACACCGGTATTACGCAAAGGCATTTGAGTAGAAAAAACCGCTTCCTTATCATCCATGCTCTCCAATTTCAAGGGCGTCATTTCTTCTGTAACAACTCTTGTGTTATCAGTTGGTTTCATGGCAGCATAAATTACCATCACTAAAAAACCCAGCACAGCAAGACCTACAATAATCTCAATAAACGTTAACATTCCTTTTTCTCCTTTGTTTCCTGACGGTAAAGTGCGTCAATTTTTTGATAATATTCATTATTTAATCTGGTTATCCTGCCCTGCAGGTTGGTAAAAACATTCCGGCTGGTTCCTTCTGCCAGCAGCAGATTGTCTTTTTTTCTCAGTACCTTATAGGAAAAGACTAATTTGGCCCGATTAAATTCCGAGAGAGTAGTACAGATGAGATATTCATCATCAAACTTTGCAGAATTTTTATACTGACATTCTACAGCAACAATGGGAAACATAATTCCTGCTGCCATAAGGTCGTTCAAATCAATACCGGCAGCCCGCAAATAAGCGATTCTTCCCATCTCAAACCAACGTAGGTAATTGGCATGATGCACAACCCCCATAAGGTCTGTTTCTACAAATCTCACTCTGTCTTCAATACTTATCATCTATTATCCCACTTTCTCACAACTTTATTATTATAGCACTTTACAGACAAATAAGGAATATTAATATCCCATTGCTTCCCCTACGATAATGACGTGAATGTCCGTATATGTTAAAGGCCTATGAGTAATGGTTGTAACATTGCAAATTCTCTCAGGACTATGGCAGTCCATACACATTCCTGTCACTCTGCAGGGTGTTTTTCTCTGGAGCCGATCAGCATTAAGAGGTGCTGCCATCATCTTAATTCTTTCCCTGCCTGCAGCTTCGTTTTTGACTATTTTATTAGCTCCGGCTACAACAATAACTTTACCCGGTCCAAAAGCCAAAGCTGCAACTCTATTTCCTGAACCATCCACATTAATAAGTTCACCCTCTAAAGTAACCGCATTGGCACCTGACAGAAATACGTCAGCAGTAATTTCCTGGCGACGGACTTTAAAGGCTTTTTCTTTACTTAAGCCCTGATGGTTAAAAACCATATTACCACGTTCTTGCAATGCTTTCTGCACACCTATATCATCCATGGTATGAGAACCACCCATCCCTACAGTAGCTTTTTTATCAATAATTTTCAGGACTGCTGCTAAAGCTGCAGCCTTGTCCGGCACATACTGAGCCTTAAAGCCATTTTTATTTAACGCCTCAACTGCATATTTGCCTAACTTCTCCCAATGATTCTCAAATACTGTTTCCATTTGTTCTTCCTCCTCATAAAATTTTATTTATTGAAGCTATTTTATGAAAACAGCTTCACCTGCTCTAAATTTTAACTCATACACATCTTTATTATAGCAAAAATACTTCTATTTGATAATAGGGCTTTATTGTGATATAATAAACCTCGCAACAAAAACACGCCTGTAGTCCAGTGGATAGGGCAACAGCCTCCGGAGCTGTGGGCGGGGGTTCGACTCCCCCCAGGCGTACCATAGCAAACGAAAGTCGAACCTTAAAACAAAAAGGTTCGTTTTTTTATATGACAATGGTATAATTGTGTCCGATGAACATAAGGACTAGGAGGAATTTACATGAAAAAACTTTTTAGTTTGGTTTTTGCTTTATGCCTGTTATGTTCTGTGGCCTTTGCCGCAGAAAGTACCACTTTTACCAATGAAAAATATGGTTTTTCCCTGACTATTCCCAAGGAATTCAAAACCATGAAGGCAGATGCGCCTTTTTCTTTAGGTGCCTATACTAACGAAAAAATGTTTCTTCACATTAAGTACATTGAACCTCAGGGCAAATATACCGGTGACACATTTGGAACTGTAACTAAAGAACAAATAGATGAGTTTATCAAAAAGCAACGTTTTGTAGCAGCAGTAAACACTAATAAGTTCTCCTATATGCAACACGACACCAATAAAACTACTTCCGGCTTTCCATATTTATGGGCTCTTTTTCAATCTGATATGGATATGGGTGGTACCCACATTAAGACTTTTATGCTTAAGAATTACTTCTATCATAAAAACATCATTATCGAAGTGGACTTTATTATTCCGGACAGTGCCTTAAGCGAATCTACACACACAATTGATGCTATCGTCAACAGCATGAAATTTAAAAACAAATAGAATTCGGCAGTTAAATTAAAAGTGTGATAAAGGTTTTTCCCCTTTATCACACTTTTTTTAACGTAATAAATTGCTTAATGTATTGTACAGCTTATCCTTATCAATAGGCTTTTCAACATAGCTATTCATACCATTGGAAATAGCCTTGGCAACATCTTCTGACAAAACATTGTCGACCATGGCAATGATGGGAATGGTTTGACCTTCCGGATGGTCACTCATCCTGATGATTTTTGCTGTCTCAGTACCGTCAATTTCCGGCAAATCCAAATCAAGGAGAATCCCATCATAGAAACGAGGTTCTGCCGAGCCAAACTTTTCACAGGCAGTTTTCCCGTCTGAAACTTTATCTACCTTAAAATTAACCTTTTCCAAAAGTTTTACCACTAGTTCAGCTGTTATATCATTATGCTCAGCCACCAGAACTCTGGCACCTTTAAAATCAAATTTAGGCTGACTTCTATTGAGAGCTGCTGCTTCTTCGGAAAAGTTTTCCATTAAAATCGAGAAAATGGTTGCTGTAAACAGAGGTTTATTAACCATAGACGTAATTCCCAGTTCCAGGCTCTCATGCTCAATGGCCTTAAAATCAGAACTGGTAACCAAAATTACCCGCAAATCTTTCATATTTAGTTCCTTGATTTTTTTAGCAACCGTTAGTCCGTCCATGCCCGGCATTTTCCAGTCTAATAGGCATAAGTTAAAAGGCTTATTTGCTGCATAGGCTTCCGTCAAAATTTGAATAGCCTGTTGCCCTCCTGTAGTAATTTTTGTTTCTACAGAAAACTTTTTCAACAGTGTTTCCAAATATTTACAGCTATTTTCCTGATCATCAACAATCAAAGCCTTAACAAAAGGAAAAGTCTGAATTTCTGCCATATTCCTGTTGTGTTCAGAACTATATTCAAAAGGAATAATCAGGTTAAAGACACTGCCTTTACCTTCTTCGCTGGTTACATCAATAACCCCGCCCAACATATGGACTAAATTATTTGTAATAGCCAAACCAAGACCTGTACTTAACTTAGCGTTATCCCCGCTCTTGGTTTCTTCGAAAGGCAGGAAAATTTTTTTAAGATATTCCTTGGGAATGCCTTTGCCTGTATCGCTAATAGAAAATTCCATATAGACTTTTTTGTTTTTAAGTTCTTTTTGTCTTACCAGGCAATTAACCTGGCCCCCTGACTTGGTAAATTTAAAAGCATTATTCAATATGTTAATAAGTATCTGATTAAGGCGAAGTTTATCTCCTTGTACATACTGCATAGATAAATCTTTTACCTGAATATCAAAACCAATGTTAGTCCGTTTGGCTTCCTTGCTGAAAAGTTCTCCCACAGAGTGAAGATTTTCTTCAAAATCAAAGAGTACGTTTTCTAGTTTCATGTCGCCGTTTTCAATAGCGGCAATATCCAGGACATCACTGATAACATTTCTTAAATGCTTAGCTCTTTCATCACTCTTGGCAATATATTCGTCAGCCTTATCCTTATTTTCTTCTTCCTTAGCCAAAGATAAATAACTAATAATGGCGTCAAGAGAAGTTCGCAGCTCACGGCTTAGACGCGACATAAACCGGCCTTTGGCTTCTGCGGAATTTTTCGCCGTAGTCATGGCCTTTTGCATCTGTTCTCCCCGTTCCAATTCTTTGCTCTTAACATTATCTACACTATGCTTCATAACAAGACAATTTCTGTGATGATGATTGTCACGCTTGACACCCTGCAATAAATATGAAGCCCATTCATAAGAACCCTTGGGATTTTTAACACGAACAACCAGTTCGTCCTGCGTACAGGTTTTCATAACACGTTCAAAAATCAGTCGAAGTTTTTCTTCTGAATAGTTTGCCGCATCTTCAGGATACATATCCTTTAGTAAATCTCCCGGGCCTTTGATTTCTCTCGGTGTTACTTCCACCACATCATCATTCACAGAATATACTGATGCTGTTTTAGTCTCAAAATTCCATTCTTCCACCTGATCATAGGCATCACACAAATGAAGTATTAAAAGAGCGATTTTATTTTTTACTTCACGTTCCTTTTTCACTTGCCTTGCTTTCAAAAGATACATAATCAGTAAGATAACAGCAATAGCAGCAATTACGGCAACACCCGCACCTATATTATTCTGGCCTGCCAGCTTGCCTGCTTCTGCTGCTAACCAAGTGAAAAAATTATTTACCTGTGCTTGTAGTTCCTGTACGTTTGTCATTAGTACATCTCCCAACCGCCATCAAAGTTGTTTTCTACTTGCTAATTCTTCCCTTACATAATTTTCTGCCGCTGACAATTGATTGCTGCCAGTTTTATCTTCCGGAGCTATTTCCACATCCGGTTTTATTCCGACTTTATCAATACTGCGGCCACTGGGGGTATAATACTTTGCCATAGTAAGTTTAATGGCAGTATCATCAGTAAGTTTATAAATATTCTGAACACAGCCTTTGCCATAAGTTGTTGTGCCAAAAAGCTTTCCTGCCTTTGTATCCTGTGCTGCGCCGGAAATTATCTCTGCCGCACTGGCAGTTCCTTTATCTACCAAAATTGCCATAGGCAATGGTTTACCTTTTAAGCGGGAGCGTTCTGTAGTAGTACGTCCGTTCTTTTCTGTAATAGAAACAATAGGTCCCTTAGGAATCATGTACTGAGCAACTTCTACACAACTGGATAAAAGTCCTCCCGGATTACTGCGCAAATCCAGTACTAATCCTTTCATGCCCTTGTTTACCAATTCGCCGTAAGTTTTGCCAAAATCTTTGCCTGTAGCCTGATTAAAGTTCCTAATACGTATATAACCTATATTAGAATCCAGCATTTTCCCGCGTACAGACGGAAGTTTGATATCGGACCTTACCACACGCACTACTCGCGGTGCATCCTTACCTGACTGTATTTTTAACTCTACAGTAGTGCCATCTTGACCTCGGACTTGTTTAACAACAGTTTCCAGATCTTCTCCCATCGTGTCATTATTATCAACAGCTAAAATAACATCGCCGCTTTTAATACCGGCATGATCGGCAGGGGTATCTTCCACAGTAGAAACAACTACAAACTGTTTTTCCAGCTTACCCATAACAATACCGATTCCACCAAAATGACCTTCAAATTCCTTGGATAATTCTGCTAAAGCATTTGCGTCTAAATAATAGGAATAGGGATCATTTAATTCCCGGACCATGCCTTTTACAGAACCTATATCAAGCTTGTTTGCATCAACGTCACCAACATATTTGCTTGCTATGATACTACGAGTCCTGGCAATTTGGGCCAAAGCCGACCAATCTCCCAGATAGGCCTTGCCAAAATATGCAGCTGTACCAATTAAAACACCACCGGTAAGAACTATTGCTACTATTAGACCAACAATACTGAATCGTTTCTTAAACATATATTTACTCCTTTATGGCAAATATGCCATAGGATCGGTAACTTCACCATGAACACGGACTTCAAAATGACAGTGAGGTCCTGTAGAATAACCTGTACTGCCGGCCAAAGCAATCTGCTGACCTTGAGCCACAGTTTGTCCTACGCCAACTGAAACGCTGGAATTATGCCCATAGAGCGTAACCAGTCCTCCCCCATGGTCAATCATTACAGCATTGCCATAACCGCCCATCCAGTCGGCATAAATAACTGTACCGGAATCAGCAGCACAAACGGGAGTACCATAATCAATACCTATATCCAATCCTGAATGGAACCTAGAAGTGCCAAAAATAGGATGAGTTCGCCAGCCAAAAGGTGAAGTAATAGGACCGCTTACCGGCCAAATAAACCTGCCGCTGCCATGAGCAGAACCAACAGATCCACCGACTTCCCAGTTCTTAATCATATTAGTTACATTATTGCTATCTTCCAAAAGCTTATCATACTCAGCATCAATTCTCTTTTGCTCAGCCAAAGCTTTATCATAAATGGCTCTTCTTTGCGCAGTCTTTTCTTCTACAACCTTTTTCTTGGCTGCTACATCTTTATGGACAACTTCTAATTGCTTTTTGTTATCAGCTAAAGATTGTTTTTCACTTTCCAAAGTTGCCTTTTGAGTTTTCAGAAGCCCCAGCATTTCGCTGTCTTTTTGGATAATTCTTTGCAGCAAAAACATTCTGGAGGAAAAATCGGAAAAATCTTTTGCCCCTAATAATACGTCCAAATAATTAATCTGGCCGTTTTCATATATATTTCTCAACCGCTTGCAATAAAGTTTTTTGGTAGCTTCTAATTCAGCAGCTTTTTTCTTTATATCTGCTTCGTTTTTTTTGATTTTGCCATTAAGGACTTTCTGTTGTTCTTCTACAACATCCAGTTCTTTCTGTGCCTTAGCCAGTTCATCCTGAACAGCCATTAATTGGTCAATGGCACTTTTTACATCTTTTTTCTTGGCTTCTCTTTCTGCATCTTTATCTTCCAGCTGTTGCTGAAGGCTTTCCAGCTCAGCTTTCTTGTCTTCCAAAGTTGCTGCATATGTGGTCATGGTAATGTTGAAAAGCATTGCCAGAACTGCAAAAACAGCTAAGAATTTACGCATTACCACCCACCTCCTAAACATCTAAGAATTTACGCAGAGAAATACTGCTGCCTGCCGCACCGATTAAAGTACCGGAAATAATCAGGAACAAAGTTAAATAACCCAGGAAAGGCCAGCTTCCCAACAAGGGGAAAAATGCCAAGGTTGTATAAATCTTGTTCTGCAGTGTTAAATAAATTTGCACCAGAAACACAGAAGCAATCACCGCTCCCGTAAAGCCCATGAACATACCTTCCAAAAGAAATGGCCATCTGATAAACCAGTTGGTAGCTCCTACATATTTCATAATGCTTACTTCTCTGCGTCTGGCAAAAACGGTTATTCTAATTGTATTAGAAATAATAAACAAAGTGGCAACTGCTAAGAAAATAACCAACACCAAACCGCCAATACGCAAAATTCTGGTAAGCTGGAACATATGCTCTACTACTTCCCGGCCGAATTTTGCTGTTTCCACACCCGGGATTTTTTCAATACCGGGAACTATTTGGGCTATTCTTTGGGGATTATCTACCTGTACATCAAAAGAATAAGGAAAAGGATTTTCTGTTCCTAAAGCTTCCAATAAATCTTTTTGGTCGCCCAAACGTTTTTTGAAATTTTCCAAAGCCTGGCTTTTGGTAACAGAGGAAACTTTCACTACACCGGGCATTTCTTTTAAAGCTTTTTCTGCACTGGTTAAGGTATTACCTTTGGCAGAATCTTCCATATAAACAGTAATCTGAACTTGGCTTTCCAAGTAACCTGCCAAATTATTGGCATTAATAACCATCATGAGAAATAAACCTAAGACCAAAAGTGACAATGCCACTGTGGAAATTGAAGCAAAACTCATAAGCTGATTACGCTTTATGGAATGATAGGTTTCTTTGATAAAATATTTTTTAGTGTTCAGGCTCATATCCATAAACTCCTTTAAGGTCATCACGGACAATATAGCCATCTTCTATGGCAATAACCCGCTTCTGCATAAAATCCACCATGGTCTTATCATGAGTAGCCATAATAATTGTTGTTCCATTCTCATTAATATGGGAGAATATCTTCATGATTTCCATGCTTGTTTCCGGATCCAGATTACCTGTTGGCTCGTCTGCAATCACTAGCAAGGGGTCATTGACAATTGCTCTGGCAATGGCAACTCTTTGCTGTTCTCCCCCGGATAATTCACCTGGGTAATTGTCTGCCCGGCTGCGTAATCCTACCAGTTCCAGTACCTCAGGAACACGTTTTTTGATTTTTTCCGTGGGAGCTTCGATAACCTCCATGGCAAAAGCTACATTTTCATAAACAGTTCTGTCATTAAGCAACCTGTAGTCCTGAAAAATAATACCAAGTTGTCTTCTAAGGTACGGGATTTCATTAGGCTTGAGGCTCATAACGTCAACCCCATCTACAAATATTTTACCTGTGGTAGGTTCTATTTCTCTAAAAAGCAATTTTATGAAAGTAGATTTTCCGGCCCCGCTGGGTCCTACAACAAAAACAAATTCTCCCGGCTTGATGTGTATATCTATATTGCGCAGTGCAGTAGCACCGCTTTGATATGTCTTACTGATACCTGTCATGGTTAGCAAGGCCATCCCCTCCTCTTATCTTAAGATAATAATTCTATAGCTCTAGCAATATTGCGACGAGCCTCTTCCCGCAATTTCAGAATTTGCGCCGCACCTTGGACCGGTGGATGTAAGCGCAGCTCTTCTGCAGCCACCAGCATTTCTTCCGCCGTAACTTTATCAATGGTATCAAGTACGCTGCCTGCCATTCCTGCCACAAATCTATCAACTTTAGGGTCATAGGAAATAGCTATAAAAGGAACATTGGCCAAAGCCCCGAAAACCAGTGCATGAAGCCGCATTCCAATCAGCAGAGAAACATTGCTGATAATAGCCATATATTCTTCTGTAGAAAACCGGTTATCCAGAATAATAGTATCTTTACTGTCTTGCATTTTAGCAATGACTTGAGCAGATAAATCCTTATCAGCAGGAAATTGTAAGGGCAGAAAAACAATCTGAGCCTTGTATTTGTCTCTAAGCTGCTCTGCCGCTTTGGCGAATTCTTCTACAAACCTTGCCTGTCCCTGCCACTGTCTTAAGGCAAATCCAATTATGGGTTTAGCACCTAAATTATATCCGGATAAAATTTTTCTTCCCAATTCTTTGTCTGCAGGTTTTAAAGAAAAAACAGCATCAGAAGTTACGAGAACTTCTTTATCCTGAAAACCCATGGATTTTAATTCTTCCAGGGAACCATCATCCCTTACGGTAATAAGATTCGCCTGCTTACAAACATATTTCGTTATTTTTCTGGCAAAAGACGACCTGATAGGCCCAATTCCCTGAGCAAAAAGCATAATCTTTTTGCCAAAAAGCTTAGCCAGAAACAAAATACTCAAATAATAAAATAAGCTGCGAGAACTTGTTACATCCTGCAACAAACTGCCTCCTCCTGAAAGGAGTAAATCTGTTTTTGCCATGGCTATGATAATCTTTAAAAAAGCAAACCTATGAATAGCTTTAACATGATGCTTAAGAGCAGTATCATCCGGATGTCCCGATAAGACAGTAATATCCAGATCAGGTTTAGCTTGCTGAAGAGATGTCACAATAGCTGTAAGCATTGCTTCGTCTCCTGCATTGGAAAAGCCATAATAGCCGGAAATCAGGATTTTACTCATAACGGGCCAGCTTTCCTTTATTCTTCTGCCATAAAGAATAGAGCAGAGCAAAAATCAGTAAAGCCACAATTCCCAAAACAATACCAAAACCTAACCCTCCTGCAGCCCTGACATAGGACATCAGAATGGGAGTACGCAAATGAGCAAAGGTTTCCACCAAAGAAGCTTGTCCAATAGTAGCCCCCAAAACGAATATCAAATACAAAAGATTCGGCAGCTTTTTATAAGCAGCAAAAGCTGCTAAATAAAAACAAGGATGACCAATGATAAATTCTTTTTCTCTCGGTCTGGCGTACATAGCTTCCTGCAGGAAAATTCGTAATTTCATTTCCAAAGCAGGAACAGGTACCCCGGCGGTATGACCGCTGCGACCTATAAACACCCAGGCTACAAAGCCCAAAATTCCCAAAGCAATTAGGATTTTCAAAGTGAAAGGTCTTGATAAAAGCTGACCAATTCTCTTGATAATACTGTCTTCAGGATTATCCCCTTCCCATAAGGAAAGTTTTTCACAGAACAAAATAGCCATTAAAATAACCGGCAACACAAAGGTGATTTTAACACCTCTGTATAAATCCATTTCCTGGAAAAAACGTATATCTGAAAGCACTGCTCCCACTAAGGATGCTCCTATTAAGGAAAATAATACGGTTATAATAAGTTGCCCTGTTGTAGAGCCCATTAAACCCATTAAAGACTTTTTCTCATCCTTTTTCTTATTCCAATAATTTAAAACAAAGTGCATGGCAAGAACAGGATAAATAACAGCAGATGTCAATGCTATAGTCTGACGGGCATATAGTCCCAATCTAGTAGAAAAGACCAGTAAAACACCAGCCCCTAATCCTAAAATAATCAAAGCACTTAAATATTTCTTCTTGGAAAAAGGCACCAGCAGCTGCAGATAAAACAAACCTGCAGCAATAGCTGAAAAAGCCAAAGGAAGCCAAAGAATTCTCTGGGGAAAATATGTCTCAAAAATACTTGCCCGGCCAAAAGTAAAACCTCTGGCCTTCACACTATCTGTAACCATTTTCACATAATCCAAGTTGGTTTGCATTAAAGTCAAATCATTTCTGGTTGTTAAAAATGGCTTTATATAATTTATCCTAACATTTCTTTCTTCGTCAGAAATCGACCAGCGGCGGGCAGTTTCGCCCATGCTTAACGGTTTTTGCTCTAAAGCGTCAATTACGTAATTTCTTGCAACCTGATAATTCATATCTTCTGCCAGCTTAACAACACCGGTCATAGTAGCAAATTGCAGCTGATTAACCGCTTCCGTAATGCCAAGAGTAATCTTTCTCTTAGTTAATTGTTCAGCAACATAGGGTAAATATTTATCATTACCCAGCATAACCTTGCCGCTGCCAATAAAAAGAGAAATATCAGCACCGCTTTTGTCCAAACGATTAAAGAAACTGTCTATCATAGTCTTAGGCGAAGCGGATTCTGAAGTGTATTTTTCACAGTGATTTGTAGGTCTTATTGCTACCATAAAACCATTGCGTTTCGCCGCAGCCAGTTCGTCAGAAGAAGTTCCCAGATCCATCTCTCTGACACCTTTTTGCTCACCCGGGGAAAAATAATCTTTAATCATATCCAAATCACCGGTAAAACGGATGATTTTAGGATTTTCACTAAGGATTTTTACTCTGTTTTTGCCAAAACGCAGTGTCAGATCTTCTTCTACGTCGTTAAGAATCTTGTCTCCTGTGCCTTTAGAAATATATAAAGCACTGTTAACAAACTCAGGCTCTGAAGCAATTTTTTGCCAAACAGGCGACAAATTACCTAGAGTTCTGGCTTGAGCTAATTCCGGACCTGTAACCATAGTTATTTTTCCACTCTTAGACAATTTGTCTAAAGTAGTATCAAAAAGAGCCAGAGTAGTAACGCCTCTGTCTTTGAACTCCTTCAAGGCCTGTTCTTCAGGAATTCCCTCCAATTTAGCCAAACGTTCTATAACATTGTATTCCATAACATTCTCTATTTGGTTATTGGCTTTTTCTACCTGCCATCTCTGCCAGTTAAGAAAAAGGGAAAAGCATAATCCCACGGCTGCCAGAGCCAAGAATATTTTTTTGCAATTATTCATTGACTAATCCTCAATTTTCTTTGACTTTTTGCTGTCTTAAACTACGGAGATATGCTTCGGAAAACATTTTTAAATCTCCGTCCATAACTGCTTGGACATTACCTGTTTCTGCCCCTGTTCTATGGTCTTTGACCATCGTATAAGGCTGGAAAACATAGGAACGAATCTGACTGCCCCATTCAATAGCCTGGTAATCCCCTGCTATGTCGCTCATCATTTTATCCTGTTTATTCTTTTCGTAATCGAATAATTTAGCTCTTAATAGTTTTAAGCACATTTCTTTATTTTGCAGCTGACTGCGCTCATTTTGGCACTGTACAACAATACCCGTAGGCAAATGAGTCATACGAACTGCTGAAGAAGTTTTATTAACATGCTGACCACCGGCTCCGCTGGCTCTGTATACATCAACACGAACCTCATTCATGTTAATATCAACATGGACTGTCTCATCAATTTCCGGCATTACATCAACAGCGGAAAAAGAAGTATGGCGACGGGCATTGGCATCAAAAGGCGATATACGCACCAGGCGGTGCACCCCTTTCTCGCTTTTTAAAATACCATAAGCATTATGCCCGCTAATTTCTATAGTAGCACTTTTTACACCGGCTTCTTCACCGGGCAGAATATCCATTAGTTCAACTTTGTATCCTTCACGTTCAGAAAAACGCGTAAACATTCTCAGAAGCATACTGGTCCAATCCTGTGCTTCCGTCCCGCCTGCCCCAGCATGAAGAGTTAAAATAGCATTGTTTTTATCGTATTCATCACACAGAAGCATACCAATTTCTAAATGAGCCAATTGGGTTTGCGCTGCGTTAAGAGTTTCTTCCATTTCTTTTACATAACTGTCATCTTGCTCTTCTGAGGCCATTTCCCACAGTGTAGCCAAGTCCTCAGCCTTTTGTTCAAGTTTACGAAAGCCTTCAGTTTCATCTCTAAGTCCGTCTGCTTCTTGAGCAACTTTCTGGGCGGCTTCCGGTGTATCCCAAAATCCCGGTGCTGCCATTTTATGTTCTAGTTCTTTGATATGGTCCTCTTTGCGGACTATGTCAAAGAGACCCCCTCATTTCGTCAAGCTTGGATTTTAAATTGATGATTGCAGGTTTTAATTCTTCCATCAACAAGCTGCTCACGCCCTCTCAAAAGTAATTGTCTCCGCCGAATGCTAAAAGCTCGGTCAATCTCCCGCTTTTAGTGCTACAGCGTGGTTTTTAACGTTCTATATAATAAGTCAAAGAAAGTCAGAGCCTTAACACAGACTCCGACTTCATCACATTCAGCACTTGCCCTTACCGCAGCAATTTTTATATTTTTTACCACTGCCGCATGGGCACGGATCATTACGTCCTACTTTTTGTTCCACATGGACAGGATCCTTTTTCGCTCCCCCGTCTCCATCCACATTAGGATTATTGACAGATGCGTTAGCCAAGTGATCTTCTACTGTAGGCTGAGATACGATATTTACTCTATAAATATAACGTACCACATCATCCTGAATTGCATCTTTCATAGCCTCGAACATATCATAAGCTTCGAATTTGTATTCTACCAATGGGTCTCTTTGTCCATAGGCCCGTAGCCCCACACCTTCACGAAGCATATCCATGGCATCCAGATGTTCCATCCAGTGACTGTCCACTACTTTCAGCATGACTAGATTTTCCAGTTCACGCATAATTTCGGAGCCAATCATCTTTTCTCTTTCGTCATAATAATCCTTCGCTAATTTATGGAGATAATCATTTAATTCTTCTCTGGAAAGATTCTGCAGATTTTCTACTGTCAAAACCCCTTCCGGAGCATAATATTCTTCTGCATATTTAATCATAGCAGGAAAATCCCAATCTTCGGAATAAGTTTCTTCCGGAGCATACATACTCATGGTCCTGTCAACGATTCTGTTAGCCATATCCAAAATAGTTTCTTTAAGATCAGCTTTCAGCAATATTTTCCTGCGTTGATCGTAAATAACTTCACGCTGCTGGTTCATAACATCGTCATATTCCAGTACGTGTTTACGCATTTCAAAGTTTCTTGCTTCTACTCTCTTTTGAGCAGATTCAATAGAACGGGTAACTAATTTATTTTCTATTGGTTCGTCTTCTTCCATGCCCAGTTTATCCATTAGGCCTGAAATATTATCTGAACCGAACAGCCGCATCAAATCGTCTTCCAAAGACAGGTAGAATCTGGTAGAACCTGGGTCTCCCTGACGGGCACAACGACCACGGAGCTGATTATCAATACGCCTTGATTCATGACGCTCAGTTCCTATAATATGCAAACCGCCTAAAGCCGGAACGCCCTCACCCAGAACAATATCAGTACCACGGCCTGCCATATTAGTAGCAATAGTCACGGCGCCCATTTGCCCGGCATCGGCAATTATTTCTGCTTCTTTTTCATGATATTTGGCATTCAAGACATTATGTTTAATGCCTCTGTGTTTCAAAACATCAGACAATTCTTCAGACTGTTGAATAGAAGTAGTACCAACCAAAACAGGGCGTCCTGTTTTGTGACATTCTTCAATGGCATTGGCAGCGGCCTTATATTTAGCACGTTTCGTTTTATAAATAACATCAGGATAATCTTTACGGATTAGAGGTTTGTTGGTAGGAATAACTACAACATCCAAACCATAAATTTTCTGAAATTCCTGTTCTTCTGTCTTAGCAGTACCGGTCATACCGGAAAGCTTGTCATACATACGGAAGTAATTCTGGAAAGTAATGGTAGCCAACGTCTGGCTCTCTCTTTCCACCTTTACTCCTTCTTTAGCTTCAATAGCCTGATGAAGTCCTTCAGAGAAACGACGCCCATACATTAAGCGTCCGGTAAATTCATCAACAATAATGACTTCTCCGTCTTTAACTACATAATCTCTATCTTTAATCATTAATGACTTAGCTTTTAAAGCCTGCATTAACTGATGAGAGTAGTCTGCACCGTTTTCTCCGGCATACAAGTTGGAAACACCCATCATTTTTTCTGCTTTGGCAATACCAGCTTCGGTAGGAGCTACGGTTTTCTGTTTTTCGTCTACCGTATAATCAACCACCGGTTCCATTTTGGCAACAACTCTGGAAAGTACATCATACAGGTTAGAAGATTTTTCGCCCGGCCCGGAAATTATCAGAGGTGTACGAGCCTCATCAATAAGAATACTGTCCACTTCATCCACGATAGAATAATGCAAAGGTCTTTGCACCATCTGATCCACAGATACTACCATGTTATCACGTAAATAATCGAAGCCGAATTCGTTATTGGTACCATAAGTTACATCAGCAGCATAAGCTGCTTTTCTTTCCGGATAATCCATTTCACGTTTAATCAACCCAACGGACAAACCCAAAAAGCGATACACTCTTCCCATATCTTCGCTGTCACGACGAGCCAGGTAATCGTTGACAGTAACAACATGAACGCCCTTGCCTTCCAGAGCATTCAAATAAACCGGCAAGGTAGCAACCAAAGTTTTACCTTCACCGGTACGCATTTCGGCAATCTTTCCCTTGTGCAATACACAGCCGCCCACCAGCTGAACATCAAATGGTCTTAAACCCAGAACCCGTCTGTCAGCTTCCCTGACTACAGCAAAAGCCTCTACCAATAAATCATCCAAGGTTTCACCTTTTGCCAGTCTTTGTTTAAACTCGTCAGTTTTGCAGCATAGTCTTGCATCGCTGAGTTTTTCCATTTCAGGTTCCAAAGCATTAATCTTGTCAACAATGACTTGATCTGCCTTCAGCTCCTTGGCATTAGGATCGCCAAATATTTTTTTCATAAGTGTTTCGAGCAATACAATCACTCCTCGTCAATTTGTAGACTGAAATTCTACGCCTATCTTACTAATTCTATCAAAATGACCTATAAAAGTCAAAAAACCTAGGAGATAATTCCTAGGTTTTTTGTAACTTTTTTATGAACTTACTTCAATTCCGGTGTAATTAAGCCATAATCGCCACTTTTACGCCGATAAACAATGGAAATACTCTCTACTTCATCATTAAAGAAGATAAAGAAATCATGGTTCAATAGGTTCATTTGCATTACTGCTTCCTGAACACTCATGGGCCGCAATACATATTTCTTATTACGGACAATATTGAATTCTTCATCTGCCGGCTCTTCATCTTTATCAGGAGGAGAAGCCACATAATCATCTCTAAAGTTATTGTATTTGCGACGCATCAATCTGGTCTTATACTTGTGAATCTGTCTTTCAATTTTTTCTACGCAGTTATCAATGGAACCATACATATCATTGGTTGATTCCTGTGCTCTGACAACGATGCCGCTGGCGGGTACGGTTATCTCAACTATATGACTGTTTTTTTCTACCCGCATAACTACGGAAATCTCTCCTACAACTTTGAATTGCTTGGTGATAGTCGCTACTCTTTTCTCTACATAATCCTTTAATGCCGGTGTTACGTCAATGTTTTTACCGCGAATTTTTACTGCCATAATACTACCTCCCTACAGTTAGACATCTTTGTCTAACTTTCTCTTATTGTATAGTTTCGCCAGAAACTATACAATCTCCTGCTTTTATTATACAAAAATTTGTGAACTTTGTAAAATAAATCATGTCCAGGATTTACTTAAAATGACGGTGGAGCACTAAAAACGGGAGGTCATACTCGACCAAATCGGCGTAAGCCGTAGGGAGAGTGACCGACCTTTTAGTGTCCACCGTCATCTATAACTGCCTTTTATCTTATAGTATCTTTGACAAGAACAGCTTAGCCCTGTCATTTTGGGGATGGTCGAAGAAATCATCAGGTTTTGCTTCTTCCAAGATTCTCCCATCATCTACAAATACAACTCTGTCACCAACTTCACGGGCAAAACCCATTTCGTGAGTAACAACGACCATAGTCATGCCTTCCTTAGCTAACTGCTTCATAACATCCAGAACTTCTTTAATCATTTCCGGATCTAAAGCCGAAGTCGGTTCATCAAAAAGCATAGCCTTGGGGTGCATAGCTAAAGCTCTGGCAATAGCAACACGCTGTTGCTGGCCACCGCTTAGCTGCTCAGGGTAAGAATACGCCTTTTCTTCCAGGCCAACCTTTCTAAGGAGAGCCATCGCTGTTTCTGTAGCATCCTTATCGCTAACATTTCTTACTTTTTTAGGTGCCAGTTTAAGATTATCCAGAACTGTCATATGAGGAAATAAATTAAACCGTTGGAATACCATGCCAACTTCACGACGTACCGCATTAATATTGGCTTCGCCGCTTAAAGTAATACCGTCTACCGCTATAGTACCGCCGCTTGGTTTCTCTAAATAATTGATACAGCGGAGCAATGTGCTTTTTCCGCTGCCGGAAGGACCGATAATTACTACCACTTCCTGATCCGCTACATCCAGGTTAATGCCCTTTAACACATGTAAATCTCCAAAATTCTTTTCTAAGTTGGTTATTTTAATCATTTTGTACGATACCTCCGTTCCAGATAAGCCACAAAACGGGAAATCGTTAATGTCATGATCAAGTAAATAACAGCAACGGCTGTCCAGATTTCGAAAGATGCATAGGTCCTGGCAATTATTAGCTGCCCTCTTCTGGTCAATTCTTCAAAGCCTATTACTGATACCAAAGACGAATCCTTCAACATGGCAATAAATTCATTACCCAAGGGAGGAATAATCCGTTTGAACGCCTGGGGCATAATAATATAACGCATAGTCTGTCCCCAGGTTAATCCCAAGGAACGGCCTGCTTCCATTTGTCCGGGATCTATAGATTGAATACCGCCTCTGAAAATTTCTGCCACATAAGCACCGCTGTTGATTGAGCAGGCAACAACAGCAGCAATAAACGGATTAATTCTAGTCCCTGTAACTGCAGGAAGAGCAAAATAGACAATAAAAATCTGAACCAATAGAGGCGTTCCTCTAATACAGTCTACATAAGCACCAGAAATCAGCCTGATAGGTTTAACACCTGACAATCTGGCAATACCTACAATCATACCAATTAAAAGACCCAGCCCAACACTTATAGCCGTAATCTCTACTGTAACCACTGCTCCTGTTAGGAGCAGTGGTACAGATTCACTAATTAATTCCCAGTCCAAATTCACAACCACGCTTTCTTTATCGGGTAACAGAGTATCTTACTTATTTTTTCGGTGCTGCACCAAACCATTGCTTATAAAGTTTGTCGTACTCACCGTTTTTCTTTAATTCTGCTAACGCTTTATTCATTTTCTCCAGCAAATCAGTGTTTTTCTTAGCAATTGCAATACCATAATCCTCAGCGCTTAAAGTATCGCCAACTAACTTGGCATCCTTATCACCGCCTTGTTTCAGATAGTATTGTTCAACAGGCAGATCTCCGATTACCGCATCAGCACCGCCGTTTTTCAGCTCCAGGCAGGCTTCAGGATTGTTATTGAATTCAGTAATCTTGGCACCTTTAACCTTGTGAGCTTGAGTAGCACCGGTAGTACCAATTTGTACAGCAATTTTCTTACCCTCTAAATCTTTAATACTCTTGATGTTATTATTATCTTTTTTTACCATAACAATCAAACCGGATTTGTAATAAGGAGTGCAGAAATTAACCTGCTGTTTTCTGGAATCTGTAATTGTCATGCCGGAAATAGCTGCATCAACAGTGCCTGCATTCAAAGCAGGAATTAAACCATCAAAAGGAGTATTTACGATTTCTACTTTCATACCCATTTGTTTACCAAGT
>JALCSJ010000014.1 GCA_022653215.1 Acidaminococcaceae bacterium | reverse complement strand
TTTTTGGTTATTGCAAGCTGTTGGTGGGTAACGGAAAAAATCACCGAACCATGGTGCAGGAAAGCCTGCCCATTAGATAAAGACTTGGATGTTCCCGAACAGGATATTACCAGTATCACTTCTAGAGAAAACCGTTCTTTCTATATTGCTACAGCCGTTTTAGTTTTACTTTTGGTGGGATTAGGATTAGCACTAATGCCGGCAGATTCCATCTTAAGGGCACCTAATGGCGATATTGCCAGCTTTAAGGCACCCATTATGCAGTCCATTGTAGCGGTAATTTTCCTATTGTCAGCAGCAGTCGGTATTGTTTATGGTATTTTAAGCGGGAAATTCAGAAGTTCCCGTGATTTCACCCATTCTATGGAAGAAATTACCAAGACATTAATCCAATTAATCGTCTTCTATTTCTTTGCTGCCCAGTTCATGTATGCTTTTGGTGCTTCTAATATTGGTGCTTTAATTGCTATTGCCGGTGCCGAGTTTTTAAAATCATTAGCTTTACCGCCCCAAGTAACAATTTTCGGTATTATTGTTTTCGTAGCATTCTTAAATCTGATTATTACTTCTGCATCTGCTAAATGGGCTATTTTGGCACCTATTTTTGTTCCTATGTTAATGGCAGTAGGCATTGCACCGGAACTTACTCAAGTTGCCTTCAGAGTCAGCGACTCTGCAGTAAATGTCTGCACTCCTATGTTTGCTTTTTATCCCTTAATCATAATTTACTGTCAAAAATATTATAAAAAAACAGGCGTAGGAACTTTGAGCTCTTTAATGCTGCCTTATACCATTGCTTTGTTAGTTGCTTTAACTATTATGTTATATTTGTTCTGGTGGCTGAATATTCCTTTAGGGTTTCAAGCAAGCTACATCTATCCGCGTCCATAATAATTAATTACAGGAGGTTGTAAAAATGAATAAAAAACAAAAAGCAATGCAGGAACGTTTTTATCGCTATGTAGGTGTTTCTTCTCAAAGCAAACCTAATGGTGGAACACAAGTACCCAGTACCGAAGGACAATGGAACATGGCCAAACTTTTGGAACAAGAATGCAGGGAAATGGGTTTAGTTGACCTGAGCCTTAGTGACAAATGTGTTTTAACCGGCAAACTGCCAGCCAATTTACCGGCAGACTGTAAACGTAAAGTCCCTGCAGTTGGGTTCTGCACTCACTTAGATACTGTAGATGTATGCCTGAGTCCTGAGGTCCATCCTAAGTTAGTAGAAAACTATGATGGCAAAGATATAGTTCTAAACAAAAATAAAAATATTGTTATGACTACGGCTGAACATCCTGAAATCCTTAAATACAAAGGTCAGGACATTATTGTTACAGACGGTACCAGTGTTTTAGGCGCTGACAATAAAGCAGCCATCACTAATGTAATGACTGCTCTTGATACTTTGACTAAGGACAAGGCTTTGTACCATGGAGATATTTACGTGGCCTTTGTTCCCGATGAAGAATGCGGGTTATATGGGTCAAAGAATATGGACTTTTCTAAGTTCCCAGTAGATTTTGCTTATACTATCGATTGCTGCGAATTAGGCGAAGTTGTTTACGAGACCTTTAATGCCGGCAGTGCTGAAGTAACCATTCACGGCGTTAGTGCTCATCCCATGAGTGCTAAAGGAGTATTAGTCAACCCTACCTTATTGGCAGTTGATTTTGTCAATATGTTTGACAGAAAAGAAACTCCTGAGTGCACAGAAGGCAAGGAAGGCTATATCTGGTGTCAGGCCATAAACAGCAACCAATCGACAGCTGTAGTTTCCCTCAACATAAGAGATCATGACAAAGCTAAATATGAAGCAAGGAAAAAGCTTATTGCAGCAAATGTTGACAAATTACAAAAAGCCAATCCAAGGGCCAAGATAGAATGTGTTATTTCCGATACCTACGGAAATATTGCTGATGCCATTACTAAAGAAAATCATAAAGCCATTGACTATATCTATGATGCTATGAAAGAATTGCACATAACACCCCATACTATTGCTATGCGAGGGGGCACTGATGGTTCCTTTATTTCCACAAAAGGAATTTTGACACCTAATTATTTTACCGGTGGGCATAACTTTCATTCCAAATTCGAGTTTTTACCATTGCCTTCTCTGGAAAAATCCAACGAACTGACGATGACTCTGATAAAAATGATTTACGAAGGTAAAAAATAACAAACGATAGTATAACCACTAACTTTAAAAATAGTGTATAATAAACCAAAAGCGCAAGCTTTTTTAAGTAAGAAGTAATAAGATTGCCAAGGGGATATCCTCCTCACGAGAGGGGGCCCCTTGGCAATTTTTTGTGTGTACAATGTCTGTTTTCTTATTTTTTATATCCTGTAGTAAAATCTACGATATTACGCAATGGTTTATTATTCATATATGCCGCAATATTTTCCGCTGCAATATTGACAATATTGTCTAGAGTAGCTGCCAAATGATATTGGCCGGAAATATGGGGAGTAATATACAGATTTGGCGTATGCCAGGCAGGATGGTTCTGAGGTAATGGTTCCGGTTCAGTAACGTCTACGGCTGCTCCGGCCAGATGCCCATCCTTTAAGGCGGCACATAAATCATCGGTTACTACTGCTGAACCTCTGCCTATATTCAAGAAATAGGCACCTTGTTTCATGGCAGTAAATCGTTCCTTATTAAACAAATGCAAAGTAGCTGCCGTTCCCGGTAAACTGGTAACTATAATATCTGACTGGGACAGATATTCGTCCAAATGTTCCATGGTTCCCATAGCGTCAGCATAAGGCGGCACAGTAGTGCTGCGCCGTTTAATGCCGGTTACATGAGCACCTAAAGCATGAGCCTTCTCAGCAAAAGTACTGCCAATGTTTCCCATGCCGACTACTAGGACTTTGGCTCCGTAAATAGAAGTCACCGGACCTTCGTCTTGCCATAAACCTTGTTTTTGATTATCGTAATATAAATATAATTTTTTCATCATAGCCAGGAGCATACCCAGCATATGCTCGGACAGAGCTAAACCATAAGCTCCGGTTGCATTACAAAGAAAAGCGTTTCCCGGAAAAACTCCCGGTTTGATATAAGCATCAGCCCCGGCAGAATTTAACTGTAAAAGACGTAGCTTTTGGGCATAGGGCAACAAAGTTTTATCCATATTGCCTACAACAATTTCCGCATCCATAATATCGGGAGCGGTAAGCTCTTTTAATGGTTTATAAACCAACTGAGCATTACCGGCATGAGAAGCCAATACTTTCTTGTGTTTTTCATTAACAGGTAAACCAACTACTATCTGCATGATTTTTATCCTCCTAAACAATAGTTAAAGCAAAAAACAAGTTACCGTTTAGCATTTAAATCTCTTAGCATTTTTTCTTTAATTACTCTGTAGCAAACTTCCACGTAATCCTGACCGGCCGTAATAATCATCTGTCGACCCATAAAAGCCGCTGAGGCCTGACCTACTATGGGAATATATTTCAGAACAGTTTTCGTGGCAAATTTTCTTCCTAAAATCTTAAATAAATACTTAATGCCTTCTTTACTCATGCTTTTTAAAATGAAAGCTTTGTTGTTATTGGATAAACTGCTTTCTTCCACCATAGCAGCTGTAATGCCGAAAGACTTGCGAACACCGTGGCACATTCTGTTAAGAATCATCATATCTACGGCTGCATCCAGTCCCAGCATAGGATTCAGACCATTAAAAGCAGCATAGGAAGCACAGTTTTTTACAAACTGTAAAGCAGCTGTTTTCTTCACTCTAAGCTGTTCTTCAGTTTGTGCTTCGGCTGCCAAAATATATTTTTCCCGCCTTGCTGCATCCATTTTACTCATGATAGCATCGTTTAGCTTGCCAATACCGTCCAGCTTATCTTCTCTGGCAGCAACGAAAATCAGAATAAAATCATTGATGCCCAGTTGTTTTGCCACATCTTCCTTGATAATTTCCTCTGAAGCTTCTAAAGACAAGTCTTCGTCATAAATTTCATCAGTTTTGTTCCTGACAAAAATACAAGGTTTCTTTAAACGCTGCAATTTCTGGAAAAACTCTGTATCTGCTTTATGAAGTTTTCCGTCAAAAACACAGACGAACATATCATATTGCAGGGGATCGAATTCTTCAAAAAAATCTTTCTGGGGGAACTTATTGGTTCCATAGCCGGGCAAATCCACGAACACTACATCTCCGTGTTCTACAACAATGGCATTGCGGGTTGTATCTGTTCCCACGCCTACATCTACAACTTTCTCACCGCAGATGGCATTAATTACGCTGGATTTTCCGCCTCCCGGCTGTCCGAAAAAAACAATAGTAACTTTGTCTTTATCTAATTTGGCAATTTTAATTTTTAAAGCTTCAATTTCTGTGTTCATGATTCCCTCATATTAATTTCATCTTCTAGCCGTTTAGCTGCATATTTATAACAATTGTTCAAATACTCCATACCAAGATAATACATACTGCCGGCTCCCATGCCCATGGTAGCTACTTTGCCGACCAAAGGAATAAAGCGGGCCACTTTTTTTTGCGTTTTTTCGTTCATGGTTTTACGAATTGCCTCAGTAACGCTTTCTTTTTTCAGACCTAAAGCAACTTTTTCCACAAAAGCATTTTTCATAACATTTTCTTTTATTTCATTATCCGTAATGGCAAAAGCCTTGCGAATTTTTTTGTACATATTACTAAGAATCTTTAAATCTATACCCACATCCACGCCTATAATAGGATTAAGCCCGTTGGCAGAGGCGGCAACCATAGCTTTTTTAATAGCTGCGGCGGCCATGGCCTTTTTAGCTTCCAAGGTTTTCTTGGTATAGGCTCTGACATTACGTAAAAACTTATCTTGCAGAGCTTCGTCCAGACTATTGATAATAGCCTGCTGAAGAGCAGGAATGCCTCTTTCACAAGCAGGTACAGTCTTTTTACAAGATGTGAAAATAACTGTAACCTTTTGTCCCAGCTGATTTCTTACATCATCAATAATTTCTCCTCTTAGAGTTTCAGAACTCTTTTCCGGATCATAGAGTCCATCTGTTTTATTGCGGACCACAATGCATTGGCAGTGGCATTTTGTTAATTTTTTAAAAAGCTCTACGTCAGCAGCTTGGATTTTGCCGCTGAAAACACAAACAAATAAATCATATTGTAATGGTTCAAACTGAGTGAAATAAGCGTTAATAGGATATTCACTAGTATCATAACCCGGTAAATCCACAAAGACCACGTCGTTGTATTCAACAACCTGAGTCTTTTTAGTAGCATCTGTTTCGGCACTTACCTGAGCTATTTTTTCCCCTACCAATTCATTAATAAGGGAGCTTTTACCGGCACCTGGTTGACCAAACATAGCTATTTTTACTTTTCCGTTGTCTTCCCCGTTCCATTTCAGGAAAAACTCTTCTACTTGATTTTTAAGGTTCACAGCAAAGGCCTCCTTATTTATTGCCTAATTCCCACATTAGTTTTGTAACAGCGGCTTCCAGTGTCAGCCCGCCCCCTGATTCAACACCGGCTTGGGCTGCTAAAATACCCATAGGATACAGGGACAGATCAACTCCGTCAAAAAGACACTGGGTAATACAAACTATCCGGACACCTTTTTCTATGGCCCGGCGAATAGCAGGCAAAAAATTCTCCGTTTCCGTATTTACGCCACCGGCTCCGTAGCAAGCTAAGACAATACCTTTATACCCTTTGTTAACAGCAAAGTCAATAATATCAGGTTCCAGTCCCGGTGTCATGGTAATGGACAGGACATGGGGATTCATTTTATTTTCCACGCGGAAACCACCTACTACTTCGCGAGATGGAAGATTCTTTTTAACACCTTTTTTTGTGAAATACAAAACAGGGCTTTCGTTGACACTTTCAAAAGCATTAAAGTTCTTTGAGAAAATCTTTTTGGCCAAAAGGCCTTTGATAACTTTATTACCAAAGGCAATATATACACCGGGCAACCCGCTGGCCGCCACGGAAAAGGCCAATTCCAAATTGCTTCTGGCATCAGAATTTGCCACGCTGAGGGGAACTTGTGACCCGGTCAGCACCACAGGTTTGCCTAAATTTATAAGCATATGGGATAAGGCACTGGCTGTAAAAGCCATGGTATCTGTGCCGTGACTAATAACAAAAGCATCGTAATCACTGTAATTATCCCCAATGATTTCTGCCCATTTGCTCCAATAAGCAGGTATTAAATTACTGCTGTCCAATTGGCAGATATCCTGAACGGTTATTTTTCCCAAAGCTTGCAGCTCCGGCACCTCTTTTAATATATCTGTGCCCTTTAATTCCGGCACTAAGCCATCTTCTGTTTCTTTGCAGGAAAGTGTCCCACCGGTAGTGAGAAATAGTATTTTTTTCATTGTCCTGCCTCCTATGATTTCTAAAATTTTATATCAGATTTATTATAGCATAAAAGGCAATATAAACGATAGAAATAACTGCCTTATTAAGTTTGCCTTTGCTAATTGTTTATAAGTATGCGCTGGAATAAATTCCTTTTTTGTATTATGATAGTAGATAAGAATTCGGAGATTATTTGTGCTAGAATGTTGCCGGTTTTTACGGCAGATGCATTTTCGGGAATTATTAAATATGGGGTGATAGTATGAAAAATAATCTTAACCGAAAAGTAACAAGTTTAGTTTTGTGCGGGGTATTGGGATTGGGATTGACAGTAGCGCCTATTGCTCAGCAGGCCGAAGCTTTCGGTGTGATTAATGCTATTGGTGCCATAATTGGTGTTTCTGCCCAACAGGCTGCGTTAAATCAACAGATTAGCTACTACAATGGCAAAGGTCGTAATAAACTGTTTGCCGACATGAAGAAAAAAGACGGTGTTAACTATGATGCCAGGGCCAATGCTATGCTGGAAGATGCTATGACCAGATTAAGTGCTACAGCTGCTAAAGTCGACCCCACTATTAGGACGAAACCTTTTAATTATTTTGTTAATAACAAAACCTCTTTTAATGCCTATTGTACGTTGGGTCATAATATGAGTGTTAATATTGGTTTATTTAATAGTCTGAATTACAATGAAGATGAAATCGCTATTGTTGTTGGCCACGAAATGGGCCACGGCGTTCACCATGATCCTGAATCAGGGGTCAAGAAACAATTTCCCCTGGAACTTTTAGCTGCAGTTGTAGGTTCTCAGGCAGGCAGCTCTGCAGAAGTTATAGGTGCCAACATTCTGGCTAACCTGGGCAGTGCCAAGCTCATTACCATGCCTATGGAAAAAAAGGCCGATGCTTTTTCTTTTGATGTAACCACTGCCTCCGGGTATAATCCGGGAGCCGGTGCTGCTGTATGGCAAAGAATTTTGGATAAATCAAAAAGCGGCGAAGGTCAAAGCTTTATTGGCTCTATTATTAATCCTTCCGACCATCCTACCAACGAAGGCCGCCGGGATAAATATCTGGAAAGTCTCTACAAATACAGCAACAATAAGATTAGCTTGAATCCGTCTACAGGCGCTGTGTCACTTAACAAGCGGGTAGTTGGCATTCCTGCGGCCATTAGCTCCATGAGTTCCAGAGAAAGAGGCTGTCTGGTTGCCGGTAATATGGCCAGAGTATATAAAAACAAATTATCTGCTGCTCCACAGCCTTACGTAAATGGTGGTATTCTTTATCTTGGTAATCAAGATATTATGACAATTACTGCTAATGATAACGGTGATGCCTGGGTTACTAATATACAAGCTGCTCAAGCAGGGAAATCCACTAAAGTCAGAATACAAAAAGATGAAGTGAAGAAAGAAAAAGAGAAAAGTGACAAAAAGACAACTTCTACAGGTTCATTCAGAGAAAGAGTAGAAGCTGCCAGAAAAGCAAAATAAAAGCCATTTTACATTAGCAAAAAATCTTTCCGTAGAAAAACAGCACCCTAAAAAGGGTGCTGTTTTTATCAGTTTTTTTTACAGGATATTTTTAATTGTATCGATAATCTCTCCGGTACGGTATTCTACTTCAGCAACTGTTTTAGTACCTGTCTTTAGTGGCTGAGCAATGCCATTAATGGCTTCGGCCCGGGCTTTTAACTCTTCTATAGTAACAATGGGAAGACCTGCAGTTTTAAATTTCTCACATAAATCTTCCCGCCGGGGATTAACGGCAATACCTCTTTGGGTCAGGACAACATCAATGGTTTTGCCCGGGGTGGAGATAGTTTGTACTCTGTCCACGACCAGAGACATCCGGGCTCTGCTTAGAGGTGCGATAATCATGGACATTTTGGCTCCTGCCGCTGCATCACTGTGACCACCGCTGCCGCCCATGATAATACCTTGAGAATTAGTATGAACGTTCACATTGAAGTTAGTATCTACCTGAGTAGCGCCTAAAATAACAACATCCAGACTGTCTACAATACTGCTCTTAGTAAAAGGCGAAGCGTAGTGAGTGGCGGATACTTCCAAATGACGGGGGTCATGCGCCAGAGAATCTACTGCTTTTAGGTCGAAACACTGTACATCCATAATGTTTCTAAAGCAGCCGGCTTCCAGCATATCTACCAGATAGCCGGTAATGCCGCCCATAACAAAGCTGCCCTTAATCTGTTTCTGTACCATAATATCTTTCAGAAAGACGGCCGCTGCCAGGGAAGCGCCGCCGGCTCCTGTCTGGAAAGAAAACCCATCTTTTAACAGACCGGAAGCAATAATGGCTTGCACTGCTAAATCCGCCATTTTCAGACCAACCGGGTCTCTGGTAATTTTTGTGGTGCCGGAAACAATTCCTGCCGGGTTACCGATGGCATCAACTTGGACAACACAGTCCACATTGACTTCCGGAATGGAAAAACCATTAAGAGGATAGGGCACTAATTCATCGGTAATAACCACGACTTTTTTGGCATGAGCAGCTTCACTCATGGCATAGCCTAAAGAACCGCAGGCAGATTTACCGAATTTACCGGTGCAATTGCCCATGTCATCAGCTTGAGAAGCGGCTACAAACGCTACATCAATAGGAGTTCTGCCCGTATCAATGGCTCCGGGACGACCGCCGTGGGTTCTGAAAATAACGGGCTTTTCCAAAATACCGCCGGAAATAGCCTCACCTACAGTACGCCCCATATAGTCAGTTTCAATACCGGTAACAACTTTTTGCTTAGTTAAGTCAATTAAAGGTTCATGAATATCAAAAATGGCACTGGCGTTAATGGTCATATTCTTGAGCCCTAAAGCGGCAATTTCTTTCAATACCATATTCAAAACGAAATCACCATTTCTCAGATGATGGTGAAAAGAAATTGTCATGCCGTCTTTTAGACCACAAAGTTTAATTGCTTCTTCCAATGATTTTACTAATTTACTCATGGTCAGCACCTCCTTTGCCTAGGGCTTTTGCCATTTCCAGAACAAAAGCAGCCCTATCAACAATAGGCTTATCAATCATTTTACCTTTCAAGGAAACGGCGCCTCGACCTTGAGCTTTGGCTTCGGCGATTACTTTGAAGACCAGTCTGGCATATTCTATGTCGGCATCAGAAGGAGAGAAGACTTCGTTGACAATGTCAACTTGACGGGGAGAAATACAGGCTTTCCCTGTATAGCCTAACCCTTTAGCGAATTCTGCATCTTTTCGCAGTCCTTCTTTGTCGTTAATATCTGTAAAAGGCGTGTCGTAAGCTTCTATACCTGCTGCCCGGGCGGCACAAACTACTCTGCTGCGGGCATAGAAAACTTCTGTGCCCGTTTTAGTCCTGACACAGCGCAAATCAGCCGTTAAATCTTCACAACCGATAAACACGGCACAGACTCTTTTATCTGCTTCTGCAATGTGAAAAGCATTTTCCACACCACGTGCTGTTTCGATTAAGGGCATAATTTGTGTTGAGCCTTCAGGAATAGCGGCTCTTTTTTCTACTTCAGTAATATAGGCAGCAATATGTTCTACATCATAGGAAGCACTAACCTTAGTAGGCATGATAACAGAAGGACGCAAAGGAATGATTTCGTCTAAATCTTCTTTCCACATACCGGAAGATAGGGGATTAATACGTACAATAATTTCACAGCTGCCAAAATTCATATATTTAAGGGCATTCCGGACTAAAATCCGGGCAGCATCTTTCTGATCAGGTGATACGGCATCTTCCAGGTCCAAAATAACGCTGTCCGCACCTAATACATCAGCATTAATAATGATATTAGGAGTATTGCCCGGCAAAAAAAGCATGGTTCTACGCATTTTGCACCTCTTTCTCAGAGCGGCGTACTGCTGTTTCTACTCTGGCTTTAACAACACAGTCCAAAGCACCTCTGTCTTGAATTTTTATAAAACCTTGCTTAATTCCCAATTCTGCCAAGGTATCCAAGGTGGCTTTTTTAATGGCTGCTCCGAATTGAACCATCACTACGGATGAGACTTCAACCTGCAAATCAGCGGCAGGTTCCACATAGACCAAACAATCGCTTGATTCCATGGTTCCGGCCATGGCTTTCTGTTTAATAACCATTTTTTTCCCTCCTCAAATTTTATTGATAAGAAAAACTGTTGGCTTATTTTAATATATCCAATAGAAAATGCATGAACTTTAAGCAAAAATACGTGGTGCCGCCGGCAATCAATGGTCCCATGGGCAAGCCTTTGAAGAAAAAAACACCAATAATTGTGCCAACTGTTAAAGCAACAACTACCTGAGGGTCAGAAGACAGAAAAGCTACACCGCTTTTTCCCACAATTGCTACCAAAATACCTACAACTATAGCGACGATTCCTTCGGGACTTTTAAAGGTACTGACAATATCGGGGAAACCGATAGCACCGGTGGCTAAAGGAGCCAACATAGCTACAGATAATAGAATAATTCCCCAGTTCACTCCGTGAGAAGCTACATAAGTCATTACTTTAGCCGGCAGAAGATAATGAAGAACCAAAAGAATAACCATTGTATAAACCATGGTCATATTATGACCAAAATAACTTAATAATAAAAGACCAACCAGAATAATTGCTGTTGACATTAAAACAGCCTCCTTTTTTACGGTTAATTAATTTTACCTTATGAAGGAAAAACTTGCAAGGAAAGGAGCCTAAATTTAAAATTGCAGAAAAATCTACTGTCACTCAAAGAAAAATATGCTATAATAGACCTAATTTTATTACAAATTAAAGAGAAAGTTGGCTGAATTTATAAATGAGTGACAAGGAAGTTACTGCTAAAGTGGGAGAAAAGGAACGTTTGAAAGCACAGGAGCTTTTGGAGGAAAAAGAAGCAGACTCCAGAATGCGCAAATATCCGGGAGCTTTTGGTAAAGTCCTGGTGATTCTTTTATGTTTTTGGGCTGTGTTTCAGTTGTATTTTTCTACAGTAGGAGCCATTAGTGCTATTAATTTCAGGGCTTTTCACTGTATTTTTTTGTTAGTATTTACTTTTATTTTATTTCCTACCTATAAAAAAGAAAAACGCCTGCGCAAGCTGCCACCTATTTGGGACTTTATATGTATGTTTTTGTCAGCAGGGACTTTTGGTTACCTGATATTAAATTATACTCGTATTGCGCAAACCGGCGGCCGGGTGGAAACCTATGAATTAGTTATTGCCGGGGTAGCTTTGCTTATGGTCTTTGAGGCAGCACGGCGGGCTTCAGGCAATTTAGCGATTTTAGCACTGGTATTCTTAGGGTATAACTGGTTTGGAGCTTATTTACCAGGTTTGTTGGGCCATAACGGGTTTACCTTGAAGAGAGTGCTGATTACCCAATTCTGGGGGACACAAGGGGTCCTTGGTACAGGTATTGGGGTATCCGCTACTTATATTTTCTTGTTTGTGGTTTTTGGGGCTTTTTTAAAGCACAGCGGTTTCTCCCAATTCATTAATGATTTTTCTTTGACTTTAGTAGGACAAACTTCCGGTGGACCTGCCAAGGTTGCCGTAGTAGCTTCTGCTTTGCTGGGTATGATTAACGGCTCAGCTATAGCTAATGTGGCCACAACCGGCACAATTACTATTCCTTTAATGAAACGTACCGGGTATAAGAAAGAATTCGCCGGGGCTGTGGAAGCAGTAGCCTCTACAGGTGGTCAGTTCTGTCCACCCATTATGGGCGCTGTGGGTTTTGTTATGGCAGAATTTTTGAACTTAAGCTACACAAAGGTTATGCTGGCAGCTATTGTACCGGCTTTCCTCTATTATTTGGGCCTGCTTTTTGCAGTGCATTTTGAAGCCAAACGCCTGGGTCTTTCCGGACTGGCCAAAGAAAATATCCCCAATGCCATGGAAGTATTAAAAAAACAGGGGCATCTGGTTATTCCCTTAATAACTTTAATAGGCCTGATGTTTATGGGATATACGCCTTTATATGCGGCTGTTATTTCTATTTTTGCCACCTTGGCAGCCAGCTGGCTCCGTAAGGAAACCCGTATGACTCCCAAAAAAATCGTGGCAGCTACAGTAGAGGGCGCCCAAAGTGCTATCTCAGTAGGTGTCTGCTGCGTAGTTATTGGTGTAATCATTGGAACCGTGACTTTGACTAGTATGGGTCTTAATATGGGGTATTTAATTTTATCGATTATAGATAACAGCAATATTTATTTAACAGGCCTCTTGGTTATGATTATGTCTACGATATTGGGTATGGGGGTTCCTGGTGTGGCTGCTTACGTTATTGTGCAGGCGGTAGCAGTACCGGTTTTGATTAAGGCAGGTGTCATTCCCATAAGTGCTCATATGTTTTGTCTGATTTATGCTTGCCTTTCCAATATAACACCGCCGGTAGCCATGAGTGCCTATGTAGCCGCAGGAATTGCCGGATCCAATCAGACGAAAACAGGACTTTGGGCGGTGCGCTTAGGTTTGATTGGTTTTATTATTCCTTTTTTCTTTTTAAATAATCCTATCCTTTTAATCGGAGTAGATCCTCATGCTACCACAGTTGCAACTATATTGGCTGTAACTACTGCTTGCCTGGGAACGGTAGCCTTGGTTGCAGGGCTGGAAGGCTGGCTTTTGGGCCGCTGCACTATTCCGGAACGTTTTCTGCTAATTTTGGCAGCCCCTGCGATGCTCTATCCGGGAGCCGCTACAGATATTTTGGGTTTAGCTTGCTTGATTATAGTTATTGTTTACCAGTTTTTAAGTCGGCGTCGGGCTAACGCACCTACGCTGAAAGCATAAAAAATCAAAGGAAGAAGAAAGGGGTGTTGTTTTCGATGAGGAAAACAAGTAGTATTAAGAAAATTTTAGCTACAATTTGTACAGGTGTTGTATTAGTGGGAGCCTTAGTTGGCTGTGGTGGGGAGAAAAAGCCGGCTGCACCTGCCGCTAAACCAGGCAGCGGACAAAAAGTAAAGATTAGTTTCCCTACAGCTTCAGCTTCAGGGGCATTGTATGCAGTAGGGGCTGCTATTACCAACAACTGGAATAAAACAGTACCGACTGTTGCCGCTTCCAGCCAGGCCAGTGCCGGTGGTATAGCTAATTTGAATATGGTATCAGACGGAGAAGCACAGGTTTCCATTGCTATTAGCAGCAATGTCCTGCAATGCCTGAAAGGTACCGATAGTTTTAAAGGCCATGCTTACAAAGAGCTTAAAGCTATTGCCGGATTGTATATGAACCCTAATCAGATAGTAGTGACGGATAAATCCGGAGTCAAGTCTATGGCTGACTTAAAGGGAAAGCATTTTGCCGTAGCTTCAGCAGGATCCAGCGTTTATAATGAATGCTCTAATCATTTGATTGCTGCCGGTTTGAAATTCCCTGATGACATTAAAGCAGAATATATTACCTTTACAGATGCTGCCGATATGCTGCAAAATGGTTCAATTGATGGAGCCTGGATTATGTCAGGTGCTCCTGCCTCTGCGGTTTCTCAGGCTTTGACCGCTCAATGTCATTTGTTGAGTGTTAGTGATGAAATCATTAAAAAATTACAAGCAAAATATCCTTGGTATGTAAAATATACTATTCCGGCAGGAACCTATCCCAACCAGAAAGAAGCTGTTACTACTTCTGCAATTAAAATGGTAATGTTCTGCCGTGGTGATTTATCCGAAGATGTGGTTTACCAATTAACCAAATCTTTCTGGAAAAACATTGATGAACTGGGCAAATCCCAAAAGAATTTAAAAGGCTTGAAACCTGCTGATGCAGTAAAAGATATTGCCGGTGTGCCTTTGCATCCGGGAGCAATTAAGTACTAAAAACAAATAGGTGTTTTGAAATAATTATTATCTTGAAAGGTCAGTCATTATGACTGGCCATTCTTTTTTATATTATCTCCATAAAAAAAAGTTAAAAAAGTCGCAAATTTCTTCTATTTAGCTATTGCAATATATAAAAAAATGGTATAATATCTAATAGAAAGATTTGGAGATTAATTTACTTAATAAGGGGGTGTAATTGAATGAAAAAAGAAAATAAAGAAATCTTGATTCCTATGACCCACACGGTGACTGAATTCTCCACAGGGAAGGCACCGAAGATTTTTAAGGAAATCGTAGTAGAAGACCAAGTGGTTATTGTTGTGAAAAACAGCAAACCACAAAACGTCATTATCTCCTATGACAGATATTTGAACCTGAAAAAGGGTGGCGCTAATATTTAGAACAGAATTTAAAAGAAGCTATAACATAATGACCTATTATCATTATGTTATAGCTTCTTTTATTTTTAAGGGCAGAAATACAGATGCTGTTTGTGCTTTCTCAGATGCTGAAGACTGTCTCGTTACTGTTTTTTGCAAGGTGATTTGCTTTTTATCGCTATAAGATATAGAATTAATTATTAACAGCAATAAATTCGGGGTGCTGATTTTTTCATACTCCAAAGAAAAGATGGAAAATTGGGAGGAAGAATAATGAATCAGTTTGACAAGAGAAATCTAAGCATGATGATGGATTTCTATGAAATGACCATGGCTAATGGTTATTTTGCTAATGAGAAAGAGCCAAAAAAGGTTGTCTTTGATGTGTTTTACAGAGACAATCCTGACAAGGGCGGTTATGCTGTCTTTGCCGGTTTGGAACAAGTAATTGAGTATATCGAAAATATGCATTTCGATGAAGCTGATATTACTTATTTCCGTAATTTACACCTGTTCTCAGAAGAATTTTTAATGTATTTGCAGAATTTCCGCTTTACCGGAGACCTTTACGCTTTTCCGGAAGGAACTATTATGTATCCTCATGAACCGATTTTGACTGTGGTGGCACCGGTTGTTGATGCACAACTGGTAGAGACAGCGGTTCTGGCTCAGATTAATCATCAATCCCTTATTGCCACTAAGGCCAGCAGAATTGCCAAAGCAGCTAAGGGCAGAGCTTTTTCGGACTTTGGGGCCAGACGTGCTCATAACATGGATGCGGCTGTTTACGGTGCCAGAGCTTCCTATATTGGCGGTGCCGTGGGAACGGCGACTGTCTTGGCAGGTCAAATGTTTGGCATTCCTATTAACGGAACTATGGCTCACAGTTGGGTTATGTATTACAAAGACGAGTTTGATGCCTTTCGCAGGTATGCGGAATGCTATCCGGATGCTACGGTGCTTTTAGTTGATACATATGATGTTATCCATTCCGGCATTCCTAATGCCATAAGAGTGGCTAAAGAAATCCTGGAACCAATGGGCAAACGTCTTAAAGGCGTCCGTTTGGATTCAGGAGACTTGGCTTACTTTTCAAAGAAAGTCCGGAAGATGCTGGATGCAGCAGATTTGAAAGATTGTAAAATTGTAGTTTCTAATAGCTTGGACGAGTATACGATTTCATCCCTGTTGAATCAGGGGGGCAAGATTGACAGCTTTGGTGTAGGTGAGCGACTGATTACTGCCAAAAGCGACCCGGTTTTCGGGGCTGTGTATAAGCTGTCTGCTGTAGAGGAAAATGGCGTTCTTGTACCACGTATTAAGGTTTCCGAAACAGTGGGCAAAATCACTAACCCGGGCTTGAAGAAAGTTTATCGTATTTATGGGGAAAAAGGTGATGCCATTGCTGATTTAATTGCTTTGGCTGACGAAAAAGTTGATTTAAGTAAACCTTATCGTTATATTAATCCGGCTAAACCTTGGAAGACTCGCTACTTTGAAAATTGCAAGGCCAAGGAACTGCAGGTTCCCGTTATTAAAAACGGTAAGCGGGTCCTGCCTACCATAAAATTGTCTCAGGTCAGAAATTTTGTGACGAGACAATTAAAAGAAGAAATCTGGCAGGAAGAGCAGCGCTTTTCTAATCCTCATACTCATTATATGGATATGAGTCCTGCTTACTACGAGATGAAAATGAATCTGCTTTATAAGACCAGAAGTGTATAGTTTGATGAATTTAAAATGACGGTGGAGCACTAAAAACGGGAGGTCATACTCGAACAGATCGGCGTAAGCCGTAGGGAGAGTGACCGAACTTTTAGTGTCCGCCGTCATTTTTATTTTTTGTTGTTGAACCTGTAACCAATGCCGCGAACTGTTTCGAAGGCTTCGGCTACAGAAGGTACCCCCGCCAGTTTGTAGCGAAGATGCCGCATATGAACATCTATGGTTCGTGTATCGCCTAAATATTCGTAACCCCAGATTTTGGTCAGAAGAGTTTCCCTGCTCAGAGCCTGGTTGGGGTTTAAGACAAAAAGATAGAGCAGTTCAAATTCCTTAGGCGTTAAATCAAGTATGACCCCGTTTAAAGTCGCTCTGTAGTCTATAGGGTCAATTGTCAGGGCACCGATAGTTAATACATCCTTGGCTCCGCTGACACTTTGACAGCGACGGAGAACGGCCTTAACTCTGGCTACTAATTCTTTGGGACTGAAAGGCTTGGTAATATAGTCATCGGCACCAATTTCCAGACCTAAAACTTTGTCCACCTCTGTGCTTTTAGCTGTAAGCATAATAATAGGAATAGAGGCAGAATTGTTATTGCTTTTAATTTGTCTGGCGACTTCCAGCCCGTCGATTTTCGGCAGCATCAGATCCAGTAAAATTAAATCGGGAAAAGGTGCAACATGAACCTGCTCTAAAGCAGCCGCTCCATCGGCAGCCTCTTTTACGGTAAACCCGGCTTTTTCCAAATTGTATTTAACCAGCATTCTAATATTTTCTTCGTCATCAACAAGTAAAATGGTACTAATGTTAATCACTCCTTTACATTAGTACCATTTTATTAATTTTAGGGGAGAAATTCAAGGGTTCTCATTAGACTTAACAAAAACTTAACATTATCGCAACTTAACTATAACAATTACTTGGTATAGTTGGAATTGTCAAAAGGAGGAAATATGGAAAACGCCATTGAAGTTGAAAATTTATGCTTGTATTATGGAGCTTTTCAAGCTTTGAAAAATATTAGCTTGAATATGCCTAAACAAAAAGCCATGGCTTTTATCGGCCCCAGCGGCTGCGGAAAATCAACCTTTTTGAGAAGCCTTAATCGTATGAATGATTTAATTGCGGGAGTCAGAATTACCGGAAAAGTTGTGGTAACAGATAAGGATATTTATGCACCGGCTACAGATGTGGCAGATTTACGGAAACGGGTTGGCATGGTTTTTCAACGACCGAATCCTTTTCAAATGAGTATTTACGATAATGTAGCCTATGGACCGCGATTACACGGAGAAAACAATAAAAAAGTCCTGGATGCTTTAATCGAAAAAAGCCTTAGGGGTGCAGCACTATGGGATGAGGTCAAAGACAGGCTGCACAGTTCTGCTTTGGGTTTGTCCGGCGGGCAGCAGCAGAGATTATGCATAGCCAGACTGCTGGCAGTAGAACCGGAGATTTTGCTTATGGACGAACCTTGCTCGGCACTGGATCCTATTTCCACTATGCGTATTGAAGAATTAGTAGGAGAACTGAAAAATAAATACACCATTATCATGGTTACTCACAATATGCAGCAGGCAGCCAGAGCTTCTGATTATACAGCTTTTTTCCTCTTGGGAGAGATGGTGGAATGCAGGGAAACGAAGGAAATGTTTACCAATCCCCGCAATAAAAAAACCGAAGATTATATTACCGGGAGGTTTGGCTAATATGGAAGTGCGCACAGAATATGACAAAAAATTAAATGAAGTCCAAAGTCAATTAATAGGTATGGGAAAATTAGTTACAGAGGCTTTGGAAAAGTCTATTAAAGCTTTGGAAACAAAAAACGCTGAAGTTGCAGAAACGGTTGTAAATGGCGACAGAACCATTGATGAGATGCAGATTACTATTGAGGATAAAACGCTGGAACTTATTGCTTTGCAGCAGCCTATAGCCAAAGATTTGCGTATATTGTCCACTGCTTTAAAAATGACAACGGATTTAGAACGTATCGGTGACCATGCTAAGAAAATTGCAAAAATTGCCATGAAACTTAGTGGGGAGGAATTAATAAAACCCCTTATAGATATTCCCAAAGCAGCTAAACTTAGTGCCGATATGGTGGGAAAGGTACTGGTGGCCTACGTTCATATGGATTTAAAACTGGCCATGGAAGTAATTGCCATGGATGAAAAGGTAGATGGAATCTGCCGTCAGTGTAAACAGGATATTCTGGCCTATATGCTGGATAATCCCCAAAATATTCCTCAGGGAACTGAGTTAAATAAAATTGTCCATCGCCTGGAAAGAATCGGCGATCATGCTACTAACCTGGCAGAATGGATCGGCTATTTGATTACAGGGAAAAGAATACAAAAATTGGAGGAAGATTGATGATGAAATTATTAAGCAAAAAAAGTGTGTTAGCAGTTACCATGGTTTTAGGTTTAGGTGTAATGGCCGGCTGTGCAGGCCCGAATAAAGAAAATTCGGCTAAGGCGGCCGAAAGTCCTGCTAAGGTTACAGGTAAAGTAACTGCTTCCGGTTCTACTGCTCTTTTACCTCTTTTAAAAGCCGGACAGGAAGAATTTTATAAAATTAATGACAAAGTTACTATTAATATCAGTGGCGGCGGTTCTTTCACCGGTCAAAAACAAGTGGCTTCAGGAGCAGTCAATATCGGCAATTCCGACGTGGAAGCTGCAGCGGACCTAAAAGATAAAGGCCTTGTTGAACACAAGCTGGTGGGTATTCCTTTTGTTTTCATCGTAAATAAAGATGTAAGTGTAGATAACTTAACAAAGGAGCAATATGTAGATATTCTTACGGGCAAGATTCAAAATTGGAAGGCAGTAGGAGGCAAGGACCAAAAAATCACTTTAATTCATAGAGCCAAATCTTCCGGGTCCAGAGCTACTATTGCCAAAGTAGTCTTAAACAATGCCAGCTTTACGGATGATGCAGTTGTCCAAGATTCCAACGGAGCTGTCAGAAGTGCCATTGCCACTACCCCCGGTGCCATCGGTTATGTAGATGCTGCCTATGTAGACGGTACAGTGAAACCACTGAAGTTTAATAATGTGACATACTCTATCCAAGCTGTAATTGACGGTAAATATCCTGTTTACACCTTTGGCAGAATGTTTACTAAAGGTGAAGCAAAAGGTGCTGTAAAAGCCTTTATTGACTATGTTACAGGCAAAGACTTCCAAGAAAAATTTGCGGAAAAGAATGGCTTTGTTCCCATTACCAAGATGAAGAAATAAGGAGCTGGGTTCATGTCAGAATTTAATCTGAAACGAATGAGAAAAGATAAGATAATGCGGCTGGTATTTGTACTGGCCGCTTGTCTTTTAACAATTATTATTGTAGCAATCATTGTTTTTATGAGTCAGCAAGGTTTAACTATGTTTAAAGAAGTAACACCTCAGGAATTTTTCCTATCTGCTCACTGGGACCCGGAAGCAGGAAA
Source organism: Acidaminococcaceae bacterium (assembly GCA_022653215.1). GTDB lineage: Bacteria > Bacillota > Negativicutes > Acidaminococcales > Acidaminococcaceae > JALCSJ01. The sequence goes on along the minus strand of JALCSJ010000014.1, from coordinate 654 downwards.
ATATGGGGCATTAAGTTTCATTGTAGGATCCTTGGCTGTTACGACTTTCGCTCTCTGTCTGGGGGCTCCTTTAGGTATAGCCGGAGCTTTGTTCCTGAGCAAAATCGCTTCCCCTCTCATGAAAAGCATTTTACAGCCTGCTATTAATATTTATATGGCTATACCATCTGTAGTTTATGGATTTTTTGGACTTACGGTTATTGTGCCATGGGTTCGTGGTTTTTTTGGCGTGACAGGAGGTTTTGGTATTTTTACAGCCGGCAGTATTTTGGCAATTATGATTTTGCCGACTATAGTAAGCCTTTCTGCGGATGCTTTGGCTACAGTACCACAGACTTTGGAAGAAGGGTCCTTAGCTTTAGGAGCAACACGCTGGCAAACTTTGTGGCACATAGTTTTGCCTTCTGCCTGGCAAGGCCTGGTCACAGCAGTTATTTTGGGCATGGCCAGGGCCATTGGAGAGACTATGGCTGTACAAATGGTTATCGGCAACACCCCCCAATTGGCTAAATCATTATTTTCTCCGACCAGCACCCTGCCAAGTGAGATTGTAGTAGAAATGGGCAATACACCTTTTGGCTCTACATGGGGTAATTCTCTGTTCTTTATGGCTTTGGTCCTTTTGGGTATTTCCATGTTGTTGATTTTACTGGT
>JALCSJ010000013.1 GCA_022653215.1 Acidaminococcaceae bacterium | reverse complement strand
GTTTCATGAATATCGCTGATAATGGGCACCTGCAAATCTTTTTTAATCTGTGCCAGTATCTTTAATCCTTCTTCCAGCCCCGGTCCCCGAAAAGAATTTACCGCTGAACGGTTTGCTTTATCGAAAGATGCCTTAAAAACATAGGGAAGTCCTAATTTTTGACAAATAGCCTTAGCTCTTTTACCAATGGCCAAAGAATGTTCATATCCTTCCAGGACACATGGTCCGGCCATAATTAACAGAGGCTGGCCCGGTCCTACTACATAGTTACCAACTTTTACGCTATGCATTTACAACAACCTCCTTATTCTTCTTTTTCCTTTTGTTCATACAGTTTATTGGCAGCATCCAGATCTTCCTGAGTATCTATACCGATACCTTGGAAATCACTAGTCAGGACCTTAATCTTTGTCCCGTTTTCCAAAACTCGCAACTGTTCCAAAGATTCTACTTTTTCCAGCGGAGTAGGTGGCAAAGCTGCATATTTCAGCAGAAAATCCCGTTTATAAGCATACACACCTACATGTTTATAAACATGGAATTCTTCATTTTTCTTTCTGGGATAAGGTATCAGGCTTCTGGAAAAATAAAGGGCATAACCACTTAGGTCAGTAACTACCTTTACAGCATTAGGATTGTCATAATCTTCCTTTTCCATAGGTGTTTTGACTGTTGCCATTTCCAGTTCCGGATTTTCTTCAAAAGTTTTCGCCAAAGCATCAATAAGTTCTGGCGGAATCATGGGCTCATCCCCTTGCACATTAACAATAACATCAATTTTAGGATAGCTGAGTGCCACTTCTGCCAGACGATCGGTACCACTGGGATGATCGGGAGACGTCATTATAACATTGCCCCCAAAAGCTTTAACAGCTTCTTCAATTCTGGTATCATCTGTAGCCACCAATACCTCTTTGGGAATTCTGGCCAAAGAGGCCTGATCATAAACTCTTTCAATCATTGTTTTACCAGCCAGCATGGCCAAAGGTTTGCCTGGCAGCCTGGTTGAAGCATAACGAGCCGGAATAACGCATAATACATCCATTATCTTTTAATCTCCTTTTCAATTGCTTCTCTGATTTTAGCTGTAAATTCTTCCTGTCCGGAAGTAATTTGAATTTCCATATTCAGTATATACAAAGGAACCTCTCTTGTTAAATAAATAAATTCCGTAGGAATCTTAACAGCATCTTTTCCTGTAGTTACCAAAGCTTTGACACCTTTCTTTACTGCCCTGTCCATAATGTACTGCATTTCTACCATACCATAATCGTGATGGTCAGGATAACGAATGGCTTCTTCAATATTAAGTCCTTCTGCCGCCAAGGTCTGTTCAAAAGATGATGGATTACCTATAGCAGAGAAAGCCATCACTGACTGATTTCTAAGAGCCGCTAAAGGCAAAGCTTTTGTCACATCGTTTTTGTACCAGTCGGCAATTTCCAAGAAATTACAGGGTTTATGGGTACTTTCTACAATAGGAGCCAAAGGAGCTCTCTTATGTAAATCGTCACACAAAGTAGCACGGGAAATCGTGGAACTTTGATTACACTTAGTTAAAAGGAAAAGACCGGCCCTATTTAAGTTGGACAAAGGCTCTCTCAACGTACCTCTGGGTAAAATGCTCCCATTGCCAAACATATTCAGGGTATCTACTAATACAACATCCAAATCCCTGTACAACTGCCAATGCTGATACCCATCATCTAGAATGATTACTTCTGCGTGAAGCTTATCTACGGCGAATTTACCGGTAACAGCCCTTTCTTTACCAATGACTACCGGAATCCCCGGCAAAGTCTTAGCCAGCAAATAGGCTTCATCACCGGCTTCGTAGGCAGTCATAAAAATTTTCTTGCCATCGGAAACTACCCCGATTCTTTCCTCCCAATGAGAACGATAACCACGATTTAAAATAGCTACCTTATAGCCCATTTTTTGAATCATCTGGGCAACCATTTGAGCAGTAGGAGTTTTTCCTGTGCCGCCTACGGTAATATTGCCTATACTGATAACACAGCAGCCCAGCTTGACCTGAGGCAGCAGCTTGTTGGTGTACAAGCTAAGATTCAAACGTACTATTACTTCATAAAGAACGGAAAAACATCTGAGAATAGCTAGGACCAAATAATCAAAAAACCCGCTATCCTCACCATGAGACAGTTGCATCAGATACTGAGTAACTGCATCACCTGTTCTCATCTTGGGACTGACTTCATCATCAATGTTACGGGTATTAACTTTGTAATGAGAATTAACGCTGCATTCTACAGCCGTAACCTGAAGGAGTTCTTTCAGATATTCAATGGTTCTTACAGCAGCCCCTCTGTTTTCTTTAATTACTTGAAGAGACGCATCTCCCATTTTCTTTCTTAGGTCATCATCTTTGAATATTTTTAAAAACAATTGACCCAATTCTTTGGCATTGTTTATTTGTTTACATGCTCCCACCTTTGAAAGGAGAGCAAAAGAGTCTTTAAAGTTATTCATGCTGGGACCTACAATAATAGGTTTAGCATGGGCTGCCGGTTCCAGGACATTGTGACCGCCGTGTTTTATCAGGCTGCCGCCTACAAACACAGCGTCTCCAACAGCATAAATACGTCCCAGTTCTCCAATAGTATCAATGATAAGCACCGGGAAAACAGGTCTGTCCCCTGCCATGTCTTTCAACTGGGAACGAAGTCCTACCGTTAAATCAAACTGTTTAGCCAACTTGGTTATTTCATTAACCCGGCCCGGTTTACGGGGAGCAATTACCAGTCTGGCCTTAGGAAATTCTTTACGTACATCGATAAAAGCTTTAAACATGGCATCTTCTTCGGTTGGGTGAGTAGACCCTGCCACAATTACAGGATAAGCATCCCCCAGTCCCAATTCTTCTTTGTAGTTACTCAGGTCTTTGGGTGTTACTTCTGCATAAGTCTGGTCAAATTTGGTATTACCTGTTACGAAAATCCGACGCTTTTCCGCCCCAAGATGGTAAATATATTCTGCATCAATAGAAGACTGCATACAGAAACGGCTTACGCTACCCAGCATATCTGCAAGAATACCAAACAGATACCGATAACTTTTTACGGATTTATCGGAAATACGACCGTTTACCATCATTACAGGAATTCTGCGCAGCTTGATTGCCTTCAGGAAATTAGGCCATAATTCTGTTTCTACCGGCATAAAAATCCTAGGCATAATTCTTTTTACAAAAGATTCGGAAACAAAAGGCAGGTCTACGGGGAAGTAAATAATGGCATCTGCTTCCGGAATAATTTGATGGGCCATATCATAGCCACCTGTAGTAACAGCAGAAACCAATATCTTCGCATCAGGCATAGCTTTGCGAATTTCTTTTACCAAAGGACTGGTCGCCACGATTTCACCTACAGAAGCTCCATGAATCCATATACAGTTTTTATGAGCCACAGCCGCTATTTCATCGTCTCTTATTCTTCCCATACTTTGCCTGAAACGTCTGGGAAAGCCCTTTTCCCGAAAATACCGCCAGGTAAAATAGGGTAATACAAACAAAATAAATAAGACTGTTGCTAAAACATTGTAAATAAAATAATACATTATTTAACCCCTTTATAAGTCCGCCGTAGAAAATTGAATATCATGAAGTCTGGCGTATAAGCCATGCTTAGCCATAAGTTCAGCATGAGTTCCTTCTTCCACTATACGTCCTTTATCCAAAACCAGAATCTTATCTGCGTTTTGCACCGTGGAAAGTCTATGGGCAATAACAAAAGCAGTCCTGCCTACCATTAATCTGTCCAAGGCTTCCTGGACAATATGCTCGCTTTCTGTATCCAAAGCAGAGGTAGCTTCATCCAAAATTAAAATTCTGGGATTCTTTAATATAGCTCTGGCAATGGAAATACGCTGTCTTTGACCACCGGAAACATTAATACCCCTATCTCCTAAATTAGTGTCATAACCTTGGGGAAGTTCCCTGATAAATTCATCGGCATTGGCAGCTTTAGCGGCCTCTATAACTTCTTCTTTGGTAGCATCCAAACGGCCATACAGGATATTATTATAAACGGTTCCATTAAATAGGGTGGTTTCCTGTGGTACTATACCAACTTGCTCCCTAAGAGATTTCAGTGTTACATCCCTAACATCATGGCCATCTATATAAATACTGCCGCTATCAATATCATAGAACCTAGGTACCAGATTGGCAATTGTTGATTTGCCTGCACCGCTTGGTCCTACCAGTGCTACCACTTGTCCGGGCTTTGCCTTAAAGGAAATGTCCCGTAATATAGGCTCGTCAATATTATAGCTAAATGCCACATTTTTGAATTCCACAGAACCTTGAACCATAGGAAGTTCCAGAGCATCAGGCTTTTGATGAATTTTTTCGTCCAAATCCAAAACATAGAATACTCTTTGGGCTGCCGCTAAAGCCTTCTGAATATAACCAAGCACTCTAGTAAGGCGTTTAATAGGATTAGAAATATTCACCGCATAAACCAAGAAAGCTACCAAGGATCCGGCTGAAATCTCGTCGTTAATAACACTGCGGCCTCCTACCCAAATAATCGCTGTTACGCCTAATGCAGCTGTGAATTCAATTACCGGTGTTAACGTAGCCATCAGTTGAGCATTCTTCATATTAGCATCAAAATTTCTTTTATTTTGGTCTTCGAACCGCTTGATTTCAAAATCTTCCCTGACAAAGGACTTTACAACCCGCATGGCTGATAAAGTTTCCTGCAAAATTGACGTAATGTCAGCTGTTGCTTCCTGAATTCTGTGACCTGCTTTACGAATTTTTTTGCCAAACAAGTCCATAAAAAACAGTACCGCCGGAAAAGTACAGAAAGTGAACAAGGTCAATTTCCAGTCCAAATACACCATAGCGCATACAGACCCAATCAAAATACATAGTTCTGTAATCGCTTCAATGGTATTTTCTACCATAGCCGATTGGAGAGCCGCCACATCATTAGTTACATAGCTCATAATGGTTCCCAGTTTATTCTTATCGTAGAAAGAAACCGGCAGCCGTTGTAATTTGCGGAACACCTCCCCTCTAATATCTATTACAATGCGTTCTCCTACATAATTCATTAAATAATTCTGTCCGTAGTAAAATAAACCCCTGGCAAAGAAAATAGCAATGATGCCCATGGCAATTAAATTAAGAAGATTGCTATCTTTGTTTTGGAAAACTTTATCAATTACGTCTTTAACAATCCAAGGCACATACAGATTGCCTAAAGCTGCCATGCCTGTACAAAAGGCCGCTGCTATAAGAATATGAATATAGGGTTTAATGTACTGCAAAATCCTGCTATATAATTTTAACATTTATCGTCTCCGGCTAAATTTAGTATCATCTTGGCAACTCTTTGAGTTGCTCCGCCCGGTCCCAGTTTTTTAACAACTGCTGCCAGTTCTTCACGTATTTTCTTGTATTCTTCAGGATGAAGAAAATGTAAAACTGCTTTGGCCATGTTTCCTGAAGTCATTTTTTCTTGAATCAATTCGGGAAGTATTTCTTTGTCTGCTAAAATATTCGGCAAACCGATAAATTTAACAGTTACTACTCTTTTGGCAATCGCCATGGACAAGGGACTTGCTGTATAACAAATTACGGTTGGCAATCCACATAAGGCTGCTTCTAAAGTAACAGTGCCGCTCGTGGCCAAAGCCACATCTGCTGTGCCCATTACATCGTAGCTGTCACCTTCTACGATTCTCACTTTTTCACCGGATTGGGTAATTATTCCCTGCAAAAGCTCCCTGTCTATGGTAGGTGCTTTTTGCAAAACAAAGTCAGCCTGAGGTAAAGCCTCCCTGATAATACCCACTGCTTCCAACATTATCGGCAAGACACCGGTAATTTCTTTTACTCTGCTACCCGGCAGTAAAAGCACTAATGGTATACCTGGCTCTTTGCCTACTTTAGCAATAGCTTCTTCCTTGGTTAAATGTGGTTTTACTATATCCACTAAAGGGTTACCTACGAATTCCGCATTGGCACCGGCTGCCTTATAAACATCATAAGCAAAAGGATAAATGCAGGCGACTTTATCAACCAAGCGTCCTACGGAAACGGCCCTGCCTTTTCTCCAGGCCCAAGCTGAAGGAGGAATATAAGACAAAACCGGTATTTTAAGTTCTTTGGCTACTTTTGCCGCCCTCATATTAAACTCGGGATAATCTATGGTTACAAAGCAATCAGGTTTACGTTCTTCCATAACTTTGCGGAAAGAATTTCTTAGGGCAAAAAACTTAGGCAAAGCACTAAGAATTTCAACAAAACCCATGACGCTATATTCTTTCAAATCAAAGATTACTTCGCCTCCGGCCTTGCGCATGGCATCTCCCCCCATGCCGAAAACCTGAGCCTCAGGGTCTATTTTCAAGATGGCTTTAGTAATTGCTCCCGCATGAAGGTCGCCTGAAGCTTCTCCTGCGGAAAGGAATATTTTAGTCAAATTTTGCCCTCCTAACTGAAAAATGGCAAATAAGCATTCATTATATTATACCATAAAAAAAGAGTAGACGCTCGTCTACTCTGTAATATTATTGAAAACTCTTGTTAGATAGTATGTCCCATTACTTTGCGACTACTGTAATGTTGTGCTCATTAGCTAGGGCTAAGGTTTTTTCCCGTTCAACTAAGAGTGTGCGCCCTGCCTCCATAACAATGCCGGCTGCATCAGCGGCAATCATGGATTCAATGGTTTTAACTCCTACGCTGGGCATATCGAAACGGTTATCCTGAGCCGGTTTTGCGGTTTTTGCCACAATAACTTTTTTGCCTAACTTGCCGCCCCGTAAAATACAGGCATCTGTACCTTCAATAGCTTCCACAGCCATTATTGCCTTGTTTTTAACTACAACAGTCTGACCTATATCTAGGCCACCGATTTTTTTTGCCATAGCAAATCCGTAATCCATATCTGCTAATTCATCAGCAGTGGGTTTTCTCTTGCTGAGAACACCGGGAGCCGGAAAAAGTGCCTTTAAAAAGATTGTCTGATCCATGACTTTGATACCACTTTTTTCCACAAAAGCTACTAAAGCATTCATAATAGTGTCATCATGACGATCTTTTAAGGAAAAAAGCAACTTCACAGCCTGCCAGTCGGGAATCATTACACCCTTACTATATAAAACTTCTTTTGTTACCTTGCCAATCATGGTAACTTCCTGGACTTTGTTTTCTTGTAAAGTTTTAACTATTTTACCGATTTTACCGATATTAACACTGAAAAAATTATCGGCAACCTTTGGTAATTCCACATTAGTATCGGGAACAACCCCAATAACCACAACTTTATAGCCTGCTTCTTTGGCACCTAAAACTACATCCACGGGCAAATGCCCAATTCCTGCTAATACACCTAAGACTTTTTCCATAGGACTATTCCCTGGCAGCACGAACCGTAGTGCGGCAAATGCCTCGCTCTACTGTACGCAAAAACCGCATAAAATGCTCGATTTCCTCGCAGCTGTCCAGTTCCTGTTCCATGGTAGCAATAGCATCCGGCAAAGACAAACCGCTATTATACAAAATCTTATAAGCTTTTTTCAGTTCTTTCCGAACCTCAAGAGAAATTCCGGCGCGAGAAATGCCTACGCTGTTTAACCCGGAAACATGAGCAGGATTACCGGCCACAATAACAAAAGGCGGTACATCCTGAGAAATACGGCTCATGCCGCCGCACATACAGTTTCTGCCGATTTTTGTAAATTGATGAACAGCAGTAAGACCGCCAATTACTGCCCGGTCTTCTACAATAACATGCCCTGCCAAAGTGGCAACATTACTCATGATAACATTATTGCCTACTATACAGTTGTGCGCTACATGAGTATATGCCATCATTAAAACATTATTGCCGATTCTTGTTTCATTTCCTTCGCCAACTGCTCTATGAACAGTTGCACATTCACGAATAGTGACACCATCCCCAATAATGGTAGCCGTATCCTCGCCCTTGTATTTAAGGTCCTGAGGTGCTTCGCCTATGCTTGCCCCTTGATAAAATTCACAGTGTTTACCGATGATTGTTCTTCCTGTTATAACTACATTTGGATGAATTATAGTGCCTTCTCCGATTTTTACATGCTCGCCAATAACAGAATAAGGGCCAACTACAACACCCGGGCCTAATTCTGCGCCTGGGGCGATAATAGCAGTCTCATGAATCTTATGCATTGTCAACACTTTCTCTCCGTTCATAAACTCGTCACTCCTAATATTTATTCTGTTTTTTGTTCAGTTTGTTGTTCTTCGGTCTGTTTTTGTTCAGGATTCTTTTGTTCCATAATAGCGAAGAAGAATTCACCTTCACAGGCAACTTTTCCATCTACTCGGCCTTTACATTGAGCAATCCCCATAGGTCCTTTGATTTTAGTAATAATAGCTTCTGTTACTAATTGATCTCCGGGAGTAATCTGCTTACGAAATCTTACTTTGTCGATTTTCCCGAAAACAGCAATTTTACCCCTGTTTTCTTCAGGATAGAGCAAGGCAATGCCGCCTACTTGAGCCATTGCCTCAATAAGCAGCACTCCCGGCATAATGGGATCTCCGGGAAAATGCCCCATAAACTGTGGTTCATTCAAAGTGATATTTTTAATTCCCACAGCCCTCTTCATCGGCTCCAATTCAGTAATTCTATCCACTAAAAGCATTGGATAACGATGGGGTAAAATCTTCTGAATTTCACGAATATCTAATGTAATCATGTCGTTACTCCTTACCTCAGTTTTTATACCTTGCTCTACCTTGCCTAATTTTATTTGTCCAGAGTTTTTAGCTTTACGGTAGGCATCAATTTGTCTGCTAACGTTGTCATTAAAAGCATGCCCGCTTTTCATGGCTATGATATGTCCCTGAATAGGGCCTAACAAATACATATCACCAATTACATCCAAGATTTTATGTCTAATAAGTTCATTGTCAAAACGTGGTGTAGAAAGCATGCCTTCTTTACCAAAGACTACAACATTATCTGTATTGCCACCTAGGCCCAAACCGTTTTTCCACATGGTTTCTACTTCATCTTCGAAAGCCACTGTTCTGGCCGGAGCTATCTCTTTAATAAAGTTATCATCTTTATCTTCAAGATCAAGGACCTGGGTCCCTAAAAGCGGGTGAGCATTTATGGAAGTAAATGTTACCCTGAAACCATCGTAGGGCAACACCACTAAAGACCTGTCATCCTTATAGTAGGAAAAAGCCCTGTCAATTTTGTATACATTGCGAAGTGCTTCTTGCTCTACCATCCCAGCCTGCAAAACTGCATCTACAAATGTTTTGGAACTGCCATCCGCCACGGGAGGCTCAGGAGAACTCATTTCCACATAACAATTATCCAGATGAGTCATAGCAAAGGCTGCCATCACATGCTCGATAGTTGTAACTTCAGCACCATTTTCTGCTAAAGTTGTAGCTCGCATGGTTCCGGTAATATTACTGGCAATAGCTCTTACCTTAGGTTGCCCCGGAAGATCGGTCCTAATGAACACAATACCGGTATTTATAGGCGCCGGCAACAGTTTCATCGCCACCGGCTGACCGGAATGCAGTCCTATGCCATTACATTCTATTTCATTTTTTAATGTTCGCTGCTTGGTTAATTCCATTAAGCTGGCTCACCTTTCTTGAACTGTTTATATCTTTCTCGTCCATCCTTCCACCGGTCATGAACCCAGAACCACATTTCGGGATATTTAATGATTTCTTGCTCTAATATTACTACTAACTCTTTCATTATACCACTAACATCACTTTTGCGGTCAGCTGTTTTTGGTGTATAAAGGGGAGGATAAATGTTTGCTGTCATAGTTCCGTCCTGGTTATTGTGCATAAATAAAGGTACAATGGGGGAACCCATGAGTCGTGAGAGTTCTGCGGCACCAGGCGGCACAACGGAAGGTTTGCCAAATATTTCCAAATGAATGCCATCTTTCCCTGTATCCTGATCATAGAGAACACCTAAAAGATGTTTTTCCCTAAGGATCCGGCAAATTGCCAGCATACTGTTTTCCCCATGGTTATAAACAACTTTTTGCCCCACCATTTCCCGATAGTCATTAATAAATTTGTCCATGGCGCCATTATTTTGTTTTCTGGTAATAGATAAAATCGGGTATCCTAATAAAGCCATCGACGCACCCAGCATTTCCCAGTTACCGAAATGACCGGTACACATAATAACGCCCTTGTTTTGCTTATAGGCTGCATCCAAATATTCCAGACCGTTAAACTTAACAAGGTCAGTAAAATTATATTTATCCACCAAAGGATAACGCAAAACTTCTATAACCATACGTCCAAAGCGATGAACGCTGGCCTCAGCTATTTCTTCTGCTCTAGCTTCATCCACACCTAAACAATCCTTAATATTTTCTATAGACATATATCTGCGCCAAGCAGGAACTATATACCAGGATATCCAGCCCAAAAAATGGGCAAAACTTTTCCGTAAAAAGCCCGGCAAAATACACATTAGGCCACTGACAACCTTCATTGCCCAATAAGCTAGCATCCTCTTACATCCCTTCTCGCCAATTTCTTATTCTTTAGTTCTTTCTTTTAATTCATTAACTGTTTTTTCTAAAGCGCGAACTTTTTTCAGCAAATCTCCAACCTTACGGAGATTCGCTTCTTCTCTTAGCCATGCAGTATGGGACTGAGCAGGAAATCCCGCCCATACGGCATTATCGGGAACATCACTGATAATACCAGTGCGCCCTGCAAAAAGACAATTGTCACCGACTTTAAGATGTCCTGCCGTAGCCGCCTGACCACCAAAAATAGTATTATGGCCAACTGTTACACTGCCGGAAATCCCTACCTGAGCAACAATTAAGCAATTATCCCCAATAATATCATTATGTCCCAAATGAACTAAATTGTCGATTTTTGTGCCCTTGCCTACAATTGTACTATCAATTGTGGCACGGTCAATACAAGTGTTGCAGCCAATCTCAACATCGTCACCAATAACAACATTCCCTGTCTGCAATACTTTGGTATGCTTGCCTTCTGTTGTCACAAACCCGAATCCATCGCCGCCAATAGAACAACCTGCCTGTAAAATAACACGGTCACCTATAACACATTTTTCTCTAATAACTGCACTAGGATAAATAATGCACTTTGACCCAATTACCACATGTCTCCCTACATAAACGTGGGGATAAATAATTGTTCCATCACCTACGGAAGCATCTGCTCCTATATAGGCAAGGGGCAAAATTGCTACGTTTTTACCTATTTTGGCACTAGGATGAACAAAGGCGAACTTACTTACACCGGTTTCCACTTCTTCCGGTGGTCTAAACAATACTAAGAGTTTAGCAAAGGCAGCCCGAGGATTTTCTACCCTGATTACTGCCTGACGTCCGGAAAATGCATCATCCATAGATAAGACCAATGCTCCTGCCTTTGATTTATCTGCCAGTTCCACATAAGGCGGCACAGCAAAAGATATTTGTTCTGCAGTAGCCTCTTCCAAGCCATTAACACCTTTTATGACCATATTGGGAGTACCTGCTGTTAATTTTCCGTCCAAAAATTCTGCTAATTCCTGTAAAGTTTTTTCCATAATAAGTCCTTTCTAAGTCTTTTTCATGGGAAAAGGCGAACAATTAGTCCGCCCCTTTCAACTATTGCATTTTTTTAATAATATCTTCAGTTACATCAGTTCCGCCTTGGGGAACTGCCTCTTTAATAAGAATAGCACTTAGTTTCTTTTCTTGGGCTACAGAAGCAGCAGCTGTTTCGAAACTTTGTTTTAGCTTATTTTGTGCAGCAGATTGAAGAGCCTGCATTTTAGCGCTCTTTTCTTGAACAATTTTTTGTGCTTCTTCCTGACTCTTGCCGGTAGTTTCTTTTTGCATTTCGTCTTGCAAAAGTTTAGCCTGATCCTGCATGTTTTTAGCTGTATCTTTAAACACTTGACTCTCGCTTTGTACTTTGGTCATATCTACAACGCCAAAAGCGGCATTACGTCCGCAGCCAAAAGAAAAGGCTGCCATTACCACAACTACTAAAACCAATAATTTTTTCATTCTAATCCCTCTTCATTCTTTTTAGTTAGCTATATTTTTCACTTCGGCGTTTACTGCGTCGGTAATGTCATCTGCCGAAATATTAGCCCGAACATTTTTAAATACCAGAGTATATTTTTTACTCAGGTTTATTTTCTTAATGGCACTATTAATATCGCCATTAATATCATCTAGGAGCTTATCATGAAGCTCTTGCTTAATTTTAATCTGCTTATCCATAGAAGCAATTACCTGGTCAAGCTCTGCCGCGCCTTCTTTGGAATCAAAAGTTTTCCCGTTAGGTCCTTTGATTCCTAATCCTTTACTCATAATACTGTTTTGCCTATCTTTGGCAAAAGCAGTCATTCTTTCCCGGGCACTTTGCATTGCTCCTGACATTTTTTTGTTAACAATGTCAGCTTTTTTAGCTTCTACTCTGGATAAATCTTGATTTTTGGTCTGTATGACTTCTTTTAATTCCTGAAGAACGGCTTCTCTGGCACTCTTGGTCATTTTAACGCTTTCCAATTTCATTCTAAGGTTAAGAATAGGTAAGCGATATGCTTCTTCAATGGCAGCCCTGTCTTTTGCTACTTCTTGTTCTGCTTCGACACTGGCTGCAGCAGCTAATTTTCTTAGCTTGTCATTTTCAATGGCCTCTTGTTCAGCCATCTTGGCAGAAAACTCCGCCCTCATAAAATGATCTTTGCCTTGAGTTTTTAGTCCTTTCATACGAGCTAAAAGGTCAATCTGCTGCCTTCCCGCCTGAAGCTGTCTGTCCCGCATCCTCATAGCACTTTCCACAGCATCGCCACTGGCTATTAACTGCTTGTACTTAGGATGGTCCTTCATTAACTTTTTCCAGTCAACTACAGCAAAATGCGCTTTTTGTTTGCCAAAAGAAAAATTCCGGAAGGGTAATGCGCCACAAGCACTTGTCAGCATTGCTGTAATTGTTAACATGCAAATTAGCCAGCGCAAAATATCCCTCCTCTTAAATTATTTGTCTGCTTAATTATTATTTCTTCTGCAATTGTTTAGCTACATCTTGAGTGATATCCAACCCGCCATATACTACGGCATTTTTATCTACCACAACAGCTAGGCCTTTAGTTTTACCAACAGCGGCAATAGCTTTGTTAATGCTTTCGGTGATAGGTTTAATTAATTCGCTTTGTTTATCTTGCAGCTTCTTGCGATACTCTGCCTGTAATTTAGCCTTGTCAGTATCATTCATGCCCTTGCTTTTTTCCTCAAATTCTTTCTGGCTGGCAGTAGCTGTCTCTTGCAAAGTTTTTCTGGCATCACTGAGGCCGGGAGCCACTTGTACCAAATCATTAAAGCTTACTTTGCCAATGGCTGATTCAGAAGGATTACCTGCTACGGATCTTTCCAACCCGCTTTCACTGTAACCTAAAACAAACAAGCCTGCGATAAACACTGCGGCAATAACCAAAGAAATTACTTTCACATTTTTCTTGTTTGCCAACTCCATCATTTTCTTATCCCTACTCTCTCTTATTTAAAACCTTATATGATAACAATATCCAGCCCGGATACAAATATAACCGGGCTGGCATGCTATTTAGAACTGACCGCCAAAGCTGAAGTGGAATCTTCCGCCATGGCCTCCCTTCAATGGGAAACCATAGTCTAAACGCAATGGACCCAATGGGGAATTAATACGTAATCCTATACCAGCACTATACAACATATTACCTAAATGGAAATCAGTTTCGTCATAATCTTTGCTCCAGGCATAACCTGTATCAGTAAAGAGTACCCCTTCTACTTTCTTCATTAACGGATGTCTGAATTCCAGGGAAGCTCTTAACATGCTATTGCCTTTATACTGATCATCCTTAAAGCCACGAAGAGTTTCGCTGCCACCCAAGGAGAAACGTTGGGACAAAGGCATATCACCATTAGCATAACCTGCGCCCCAGTTAAAGGCCCAGACATTTTCTTTGCCTGATTTATAGTAGTAACGAAAATCTGCAGTATACTTCTGGAAGCTGAAATCTCCTCCAAAAGATGCTACTTCTACGCTGTAGCTTGTTCTCTTGCCTTCTCTTGGATCATAGACATTATCTCTGGTGTCCAAAGCTCTGGAAAAAGTAATACTTCTGGTGGTACCGAAGTTTCTCTTCTGTCTGTTTTCTGCTTCTTCGGAGCCCTGATATACACCACTGTCCATACCTTCAAAATATTGGTCAGAATTATATCCATCCACAGGTTTGACATATTTATCATCCCTGTTTTTAATTCTGATGGAATTAGTGATAAACTCATTATCCGTTACACGGCTTAAGGTTATTTCCTCACCGGTTCTTCTCTTATAGTAACGGGCAATTTCATCTGCATCTCTATTATAATCAATATATTCATTGGTCATTCTGTAGAATGTTAAACCAGCGGTGGTTTCTTTGCTATCAATCCAAGGTTTAATATAAGATACTTCAAAGTTAGCATTGGTTTCAGAATCTCCACCGAATTCCCAACGAGCATCAATCTTGTCGCCGGTACCACGGAAGTTCTTATCACCGATAGTAATCATACCAATGAAACCGTCTGCATCACTATAGCCGGCACCTATACCAAAGCTGCCGGTACTTGTTTCCACTACGGAAATCTCTACAGTTACGGTATTAGGTTCTTCGCCTGGGTTCAATTTAATATTAACATCTTCAAAATATCCCAAGTTATAAATTCTCTGCATACTGCGACGAGCAGCCTTAGCATTAAAAGGCTCACCCTTCTTCAGCTTCATCTCACGGATAACAACATAATCCTTGGTCTTAGTATTACCTTTGACTTTAAACCCATCGACAATACCCTCGCTAACCTGCATGGCCAAATGTCCATCGGGCAACATTCTAACATCGCTTACTTTAGCCAGGATATAGCCTTGCTGGCTGTATTCGCTTTCTACCTTGCGAGCCCCTTGATTAACGTCCTGAGTGTTCAGGACTTCATTAACAGGCAAATTCATAATGTTTCTAATTTTTTCGGTAGACAGCTTAGTATTGCCTTCCACATCTAATTGTTTGAAAACCGGGTTCTCGGAAACATTATAAATAATCTGAGTTCCTTCGGGAACACTATTAAAAGTAGGAGTTATTTCATAAAACCAGCCTGTTTCATACAGTGATTTTAAGTCATCTTCAAACCCTGATGCAGTAAGCTTAGAACCGGCCCGCATCTTTAATACTTCCATTATTTTATTTTTATCTTTGGTAATTTTACCGGCCAAATCAACTTTGGTTACTAAAGAACCAACATAGGGAGCTACTTTTTTCTGCAGATCAGTATACTTGTTTTCCGCTTTTTGGATAGAGGTTGTATCCATGGTAGACTGATTTAAAACGCTTTTACCGGGTTTAGGTTTAGCTCTTTCTGCAGCTCTTTCTGCCTTAGCTTCCGCTTCTTTAGCTTTTTCATAAGCTTTTTCTCCGACTTTTTTACGTTCTTTTTCTCCTGCTTGAGAAATATAGGTTACGCCATTACGTCTTTGTTCTGTATATTCCGGCGGCGTATAATCATCCGCAGTTTTTACCATTTCCGCTTTGTCCTTTTCAGCCTGAGCTATTTCCTTTTTAGCTTTTTCGCTGGCTTTAGCAGCACCGGTCTTTGCCTTCTCAGCATCTGCTGCCGTTGCAATATTTGTTGTATCTATAATCATGCCGTTTTCTTTAGCTGCTTCCACAGCAACTGTTTTCCCCTTGGCAGTTACTGCTTCAGAGCGACTTACCTCAGCATATGCCGGCGAAGCCGCCATAAATAAAGATGTCATTACACTTAAAGTCAAAGCGCGTACTGCTTTTTGGTTTTTCATATTTAACCCCCTAAAGATTATAAGCGTATCAATTAATTATTAACTAAAACTTTTCATATACGCTCTATTATACCTTTAATTCCTACTATTTTCCAGTAGTACAACCTATTAAATTGTAAACTTTTTTGTTTTCCCCCTTGACTATTTGTCTTTTAAAATGAGGTTCTATACATAATTCCGTACCATTTTTCTTGTTTTTCATTAATAGAAAAGTCCAGATTAAGTTTCGGTCCAATATTATATTCTGCAAAAACGCTGTGATATTGCTGATCAAAGCTAGTTGTGTAACCAACCAGAATATGTTTAGTAAGATACTTGCTGACCAGCACATTGTATTTATTACGTTCTTCTTGAGAAGAATCATTTGCTTTAAGAGAATCAATATCAAAACCTAGTCCAGAACGTGTACTGCCACTATAAATGCGGAAATCATCAAGAGTCAGGGCCCGCTTAATGAAATCTTCTACGTCACCTAAGAAGGTCATCTGTAGACCTGCTTCCAACAGTCCTGAATAATCATTGTCACTACTGTCCAGCAGATCTGTTTTCAATGTCAACATCTTCATAATCATACTCTCAGAGGCAGGTGGTTCACTGGTCAAGGAAATATGAAGAGTTTCTGCTGTTACAGGACCATTAGCTTTAGCTGTAATGTTATAACGGCCAAATTTAGTTACTGCGGCAAATTTCACATGAGGAATAAATGTGCCGGCCATAGGCCAAGTAACTTCTGCTTCTTGAATATTAAACGGTGTGCTGAGATAACTGATAGTTCCCTTTGTGGCCTTAATAGCCCCATCAATTCTGGGATATCTTGTGCTGCCCCGTACTTTCAGATTGCCGGCCAGCCACATATTGTAAAGGAACCTATTATAAAGATGAATCTTTGGTCCCAATTCAAAATCCACATGCAGGCCAACATTGCTGTCACCTTCTCCTACATCAGGGATACTGGAAATATTAATCTTAGCATCATCCACTTTTACCTTGGCAGTAACTTGTGGTCTATTTCTCTTTTGTTCCACCTCTGCATGAGCATTAATCTTTCCCGTAAATACCGGTGATTTAATCTCCACGTCTTTAGCCATAAAGTCCAGAAGGTAGGGAGCCTCATCTTCGTCAGTAAGGGCAAAGTTGCCATGGGCAGCTATGGTACCCTTTTTGCCGACAGTACTGTTTAATTTTTCCAAACTAATTTGTTTACCTTTAAACAAAATTTTTATCAAAATATTATCTAAAGTTGTATCCACATGCTTCATCTTTATAGTGCCGCCGGTAACATCAATGGCACCGTCCATATTATAATCTTCCAAAGTACCTGTGATTTTCACACCACCCTTGGTATCTCCGTCCGACCACTCCACCCATTTAGTTAAAGAAGGCAAAATAGCCAAATTAGCATTATCCAGTTTTACTTCCAGATCCATTTTAGCATTAGGATTACGTCTTTCCCCTACTCTACGCAACAAATCTTGTGGGAAAGAACCATAGGCACTTACCTTATAAATACCTTTTTGCAGAAGCAGCTGTTCCATCTTGAAAATATCATCCCGCAAAGTTACCATTCCGTATAAGCTATCAAAAGCCACACCGGAAACGGCACCATTATCAATCTGCAAGGACAAGTTGCCCTTGGGATTGTCCAAGTTGCCGTTTAACTGAGCTGCAACATCCATAGAGCCTTCCAATTCTAAAGGATGGGTCATAAACGTAGTTAATAGTTTGGCATTAGCTTTATTGCAGCCCAGTTCCATATCAATAGTACGTTTTTTAGTGTCCATAGTACCTTGGGCCAGTAAAACTCCCCCATCATTTTCTATAGCTTTCAGTGTAATAATATGCCAGAGCCCTGCATTGGCAAAAACATCAAAGTCTGCTGATTTGAACTGAATACCGCGAATCTCACCATTATCAATCTGACCTTTCATGGTTAGGCCCGTTCCTCTGCCGGCTTTATTTAGTTCAATACGTCCGGTTAAGGCGCCCTGAATATCCAGATCCTGCTTGCCAATTTTTAACAAAGACTTAACATCACCATTTTGTACATCTACGTTGCCTTGAACCAGGTGCTGACTAAAGTCCACCAACAAATCTACAGCATAGTCTCCCCCGGCCTTTTGTTGGAAAGTACCATTTAAATTGTTAACTGTGCCCCCCTCACTATGAAGCTTGCAGGCCAGTCCCGTAAATTCCACTTTATTAACGGAAATACTGTTAGAAGTAACAACACCATTAAATAGAGGATTGTGCCTTGTGCCTTTAACACTGCCGCTAAAGTCAAAAGCCCCTCCAAATTCAGCGTACTTATTAATAATTGTCATTCTTCCCAAGTGCACGTCTTTGGCTTCTATGCCAAAATCCAAATTACCTTGGGCATCCATAGTTCCGTCCATTTTTATAACACTTGTTAAAGTATGAATAAAGAAATTCTTTAAGGCGAGATTGCCACCGTTTAAGCTATAATCACCTTTAACGTCATCAACCAAGAAACCGTGAACGCTGCCATACCAGGCATGGACATTACCACTGAACTCCGGATTAGACATGGGTCCGGTGAGATGCATATTATTGGTCAGATTTCCCGTAATAGGGAAAGGACTGCCTGCCAAAGCAGCCAATGGCTCAATGCGCACGTTTTCCGTATCTATTTGCAAATCAAACACAGGATCATCAGACTGCATATTAATTGTTCCGTTTAATTTATGGGAGCCCTGTTTCATGTAGGCTTCTACCTTCTTAAAGCTTAGCACATGGTTCTCCCAGCCGGCGAAGCCGTGAGCCTCATTGATTTCCTGTCCGGCAACATTTCCCTTTTCCAAGGAAAATCTTCCAGCTACATTGGGGTTAGCGGTTGTGCCGGTTACCTTAAAGGAACCTGACAATAATCCAGACCCAGTCTGTCCAAAATAGGACAATAAAGAATCAATAGGCAATCTAACAACACTGGCACTTGCATCCAGTACTGAGTTTGTCATTTTTCCACTTGCTAAAAGGATACCTCCGTCCCCTGTTGCCCCGGAGAAATTATTGAGCACAACATTATTTTTGCTAATGTCCGCATCAATCATTAAATTCTTTAAAAGCAAATTCTGCCATTTAAGTGTCATAATGTCGCCTACGGTGCTGAGCCTTAAATGGCCTGTATCCAAAGACCCTGCCAGATACATAACACCATCGGCAATTAAGGTATTGCCAAAACTATTATTAACATTGGCAAAGTTTACATTATGAGTTTCAATGCCTGCCACAACTTCTTTAGTATGTTGTTCATATTCCCCGGCCACAACTACTTTTCCGCCGCCAAAATCAGCCATGGCTCTTTGCAAGATAAGTTTGTTACCTGTGGAAGCAACATCCACTTCCACATTTGCCAGTTCATAATCTTCTACTTTAAGTAAAGGAGCCTGCAGGTTCCCTGCCAGATTAATATTATCTTTATTTCCGTTGAAAACAAGGCGGCCATTTAATTCGCCACTTACAGGAATAGTCTTTTCTGCCATATTGGGGTTAAAGTTCTGTAAATCCACCGTTAATTCTTCTGCCGTAGGATTTTTCATGTCAGTGAAATCAAGTGATCCATCAACCCGGCATTGCTCACCGTTCACTGCCGCCTGCAGGTTCTTGGCAGTAATTTTCATTTTATCAAACTTAATCTGTCCATCGGCCGTGATTGGTATATGATAGCCTTCTGCCACAACAGTAGAAGTCAATTGCTTAAAAGCACCGGCTCCTTCCATAGAAATATTTTTACCGTCGTTTTTCCAGGCTAAGTCGAGGTCTTTAACTGCTCCTGTCGTGTTTTGAATGGGCAGATAATGGCTAAGTAATGTAGTGAAATCGCTTACTCCAAAAGATGCTGTCTTTACTCTCATATTGCCAACCATATCACTGTCTATTTTCCCGTCTAAAGTAATGGTTTCATTACCAAGATGCATTTCCAGGTTCAAAGCATAAACCGGGTCTGCTGCCGCATCTACGTCGCCCTGAATGCCCCCATTCCAATTTCCATAGGGTGTGGTTACCAGCAAGTGCCCGTTATTAATGTGTATCATTCCTTTAAAGGCAGTATTTTTTTCTTTAACTTCTTTCAGTAACCCGGTAATATTCCATTTATCCTTTTTGTCCATGGCAATACTAATAACTGGGTTATTAACGTCAATGCTGCTGACTGCGCTAAGAGCATCTCTGCCGGCTACACCTTTTAAAGGATTAATGCCTACCACAACAGAAGGAACTTCGGCAATTTTATCACCGGTTTTATTGGTAACAGAAATATCCTCAGCTGTGATGGTTAGTCCTGAGGATATTTTAATATCTTGTATTTTAATTTTCCCGTTTATATAATCTGTGGACAGATTTTCTATAGACGGAAGAACTGCTTCTATGTACTTAGGCGCCACAATGTTAATCACTGCTGCATAAAGTACAACAATAATTATCACTGCTCCCAGCATAACTTTTTTTGCCTTGGACATCTGCATATCTCCCTAGAGATTTCGTTACACTTATACATATTAAGTATAGCAAATTTTAAAGGCAAATGACACTATTAATTCTTATTTTTAATAACCGGCAAACAGATAATTTGTCAGTCCCTTTGACCCCACTCC
>JALCSJ010000012.1 GCA_022653215.1 Acidaminococcaceae bacterium | reverse complement strand
AATATCCGGTATAGCAAAATTATGAATTTTATTTGCTGTACCGGATATTTCTCTTTTTGTAGATCATTTTTAGTGGATTAACTATGCTTATAGTATTCATGTCTATTTTGTTTGGAATCAAGTTATATCACCATTACAATGTTTTAAAATGCATTATAGTATAAGAAAAAAGTGTATCTAAACCATCAATTATGGTACAATATAAGATAAAAGAGATGGAAAATAAAAGCTTGTAATTATAGGGAACGGAGATAATGTCAAGATAGACAAGGGGTGATAGTATGAGGAAAACAGTTTTAGTTGTTGACGATACACTGATTAGCAGAGTTTGCCTAAAAAAGATACTTGAAGCCAATTATGATGTCTTGGAAGCTGATGACGGAGATACTTGCCTGCAATTATTAGAAGAAAAGCGAGACAAAATCAGCTTAATCATTTTGGATGTTTGGATGCCGCGGATGGACGGATTTGCAGTACTTCGTGAATTAGAAGAACGCAAGTGGCAGGAACATTTACCTGTTATTGTGGCCACGGCAGATAAAAGCGAAGAATCGGAAATGAAGCTGTTATATTTAGGCGCAGTAGAGGTCCTTCATAAACCTTATGATACTGACGCTGTTTTGCGCAAAGCCAAAGCTGTTATTTACCGTCAGGAAAAGTTAAATAAAATTGCGGCAATGGGGCAGGATTTATCTGTTCTCCAAGGGAAAAATCTGCTTAATTGCATGGGTTCTTTTATCTATGAGTATAATCATGCCAATAAATCTGAGCGTATGGATCCCTATTATGTAAAATATTTAGCTAAAGAATGGAATACTTTCAGTATAACAGATCCCACAAAGAGTAAAAGTCTTGTTTACCGTCCTGATTATCCTAAATATGAAATGTTTTTCCAACAACCCAATACAGATAATTACGCTACTGTAGATGTTCGCCTTATGGCTGCCAATGGTCGGTACGAATGGTTTCGGCTAGGTATGACTCAGTATGAGTCAGCCGGTGCTAAACGTACTGCGGTTACTTTCCATAATGTTTCAGCGGAAAGAAAAGCACAAGCAAGGTTAGAATTTTTGGCCTCTCATGACCCATTGACTCAGATTTATAATCAACAGGCTTTTTCTGAACGTGTAAACTCTTTGCTGGAAAAAAATCCTCAGGAGCATTTTTCTATGCTGCATCTTGCTCTTGATAGATTTTCCATTATGAATCAGCTTTATGGCAAAGCAGAGGAAGATCAAGCTTTAAGGTATATGGCTGTTAAACTTCAAGAAATAGTGGAAAGTGCACCTATGAGCGTGTGCTGTCATTTGTATGCTGAACATTTTGCTGTGTTCGGAATTTATGATAAAGAGAAGGTAAATGAGCTGATTACGGATTTACAGGAAGCGCTTAATCTTTATCCTCTTAAATTCCAATTGGTTGCATCAGCAGGTGTGTATCAGCTGGATAACACAGTTCTCAGTATTGAGTCTATGCTGGATAGAACGGAAAAAGCACAAAAAAACGTCAGCAATAATTATGGTAAACATATCGCCTGGTATGACGATAATATGCGGCAAAAAGACGAAACAGAAAGATTAATTGTTATGGAAATGGGAGATGCTTTGCGGCAAGGTCAGTTTGTTATGTTTCTTCAGCCTAAATGCGATATGCGGACAGATGGTATTATTGGCAGCGAAGCATTGGTACGCTGGCAGCATCCTACTCATGGGATGATTTCTCCGGGCAAGTTTATTCCTGTTATGGAAGGAAACGGTTTTATTTCACAGTTGGATTATTATATTTTGGAACAGGCTTGTATTCAGCAGAGACGTTGGTTGGATGCAAAAAAGCCGGTTTATCCGATTTCTGTCAATGTTTCCCGGGCAGATTTGTATAATACCCAACTTCTTAAGGATATTTTAAAAATAGTAGATGACTATGCCGTTCCTCATAATCTGATTGAGTTTGAGTTAACGGAAAGTTCTTTTGTGTTTGATAATGCTAAATTAAGCGAATTGTCTACTGCTTTACAAAAACACGGATTCCGGGTGTTGATGGATGATTTTGGCAGTGGGTACAGTTCCCTTAATACTCTTAAGGATATTTATGTTGATGTTTTAAAAATTGACTTGAAATTTTTACGGGATTCTGATAAAAACACCAGGGCGCTGTCCATTATGAAATTTGTGGTTCAGATGACTAAGGAATTACAAATCGAAACTATTGTTGAAGGCGTAGAAACTTTGGATCAGGTAGAGTTTTTGAAGCAAATCGGTGTAATTAATGCCCAGGGATTTTACTACTATCGTCCTATGCCAGTTGACAGTTTTGAAGCAATTGTGAATAAGGGACAAAAGGCCGTAAACTAAGAAAAAGAAGGGAAAGGGCCATGGAGAACACCAGCGGAGAGGCAGTACTGGAATTTGTGGTGGGCGGCAGCACATATACTCTTGCAGTTCGTGAAATAGAGCAGATTGTGGAAGTCAACAAGGAAACAGTTTACCCTTTTTTAGAAGAACAGGATCCGTTATTGGGTATGCTCAACATTCATGGACAGGTCGTTACCCTAGTTCGTTTTCCTTATTCTGAGGCAGTGAAGTATAAAAAGAATAAAATCACTTGTGTAGTTGTGCAATTGCCTGAGTCAAAATTTGCTTTCCCTATTGAACAGATCTCTCATGTACAAAGACATTCAACCGGACAGGCTCTTACTGTGGCTCAATTATGGAAACAAATCTGTAAGGAAGGAAAAGCCTCATGATATTGCCAATCTTAACAGATGCTGACTTTATCAAGCTCTATGAATTTGTGCGAGAATATTTTGGTATTAATTTAGAGAAAAAACGTACTCTGGTAGAAGCAAGGTTGACTTTTTTTATTTCTCAACGAGGCTTTCATAGTTTTAGTGAGTATTTACATGTGGTTACAAGCAATCCTCAGGGTGACGAGTGTACGGCCATGCTGAACCGGCTTTCAACGAATTATACTTTCTTTTTTAGAGAAAGTCCGGCTCTTTATGTGACGGCAAAAACCCTATTGCCGGAATTTGTAGACAAGGGTGTAAAAAAATTACATATTTGGGATGCTGCCTGTGCCAGCGGAGAAGAAGCCTATTCTTTGGCTATGGTGCTGGCACAAACCCCCTTGGTTCGTTTGGGCATAGTGGATTTTTCTATTTTCGGAACAGATATTAATACTGAACTATTGGCAAAAGCACGAAGGGGCATTTATGATGGGCAGCAATTGGCCATGATTCCTCCTGAGTATCATAAATATATTCGCTCCTTGGGAAAAGAAGTCCGAATTTGCCGGGAGCTGAGCAATAAGATTAAATGGCAATATGAAAATTTGATGAATACTACTTATAATAGTATTTGGGATATTATTTTTTGTCGTAATGTTATGTTTTATTTTAAGTCTGCTACCCGGGAACAGATAGTCGCCAAGTTGTACAAATCTTTGCGACCCGGTGGCTATTTAATACTTGGTTCAACGGAAAATGTGGACTTAGAACGGAGACTTTTTGAGCATTTAGAACCGACAATTTACAGAAAACCTTTATGCTGAAAGGGGTACAGAATTTGGATCAGGAAGCAAAAGTCCGTCTAATTGCCATTGGGGCATCTACAGGCGGTATACAGGCAATTGAAAAAATCCTTTTTGCTCTTCCCAAGGAGTTTCCCTGTATTGTTATTGTTCAGCATATTCTCCATGGCTTTACGGATTTACTGGCAGAGCAATTGCAACAAAAAAGTAGGCTTATTGTGCAGGTAGCCCACGGGGGAGAAAGTGTGGAACGCAACAAGGTTTTTATTGCAGACCATGGCGCTCAGCTTCGTGTCAAGCTTGAACAGGGACGGATTATGCTGGAGCGGGGTGAAACTGAGAAATGCTCAGGTCACAGCCCTTCTATAAATGTGTTTTTTTCCTCTTGCACAGTCCTGGGGAAGGAAGCCATTGGTGTTATTTTAACTGGTATGGGTGAAGATGGTGCAGATGGTTTGCTGGCAATGCGCCAAGCCGGAGCTTACACTATAGGACAAGAAGAAAAAAGCTGCATTGTTTATGGTATGCCTAAGGCTGCGTATTTAAAAGGTGCGGTTGCTTGTCAGCTTCCTTTGGATAAGATTGCTAATGAACTAATCTTTAGGACAAAGGAGAGGGGACTATATGGAAAATAACAATAGTGAAGCCCTGGATATTTTTCTTGCTGAGTCGAAAGAGCAACTTTCTTCTCTGCAGGAACTCCTTTTGGATACGGAAGATAACCACAACTTCTCTTTTGCCAGGATAGCGGAACTCTTTCGTTTAGTCCATACCTTAAAAGGCTCGGCAGCAATGATGGGTTATACGGCATTAGCTGAAGTTACTCATAAATATGAAAATGTGCTTTCACTTTTGCGCGATAAGGCAGAAAAAAACATTTCTATTGATGAAAAGAAGATGAAGGAGGTTACCACTCTGGGTCTTGATTTTGCCGATTTATATCTCAATGCTTCCACAGATCCGGGAAAATATGAGGCAGGAGGAGAATTCTCTGCTTTGGAAGGGTCTTTGGCCACATTAGGGCAAAGCATGGGACAAAAAGCAGAGGAACAACCGGCCAAGGCACAGACAGATGCTTATCCTCCTGAATTATGGCTGTATGAACGGGTAAGAATTATGCTGAATCATTGCGGTATGGCATATTTACGGGCCTTTATGTTTCAACAGGCTATTGCGCAACTCTGTGCTAAAACGTATACAATGCCCAGCAATATTGGAACCAGGGCAGAACTGCAGCAACAGATTTTGGAAAAGGGCTTTGAACTGGGCTATATTCGAAAAAAAGGTATTGCTGACCACGAAGTTTTGGATATCTTAAAACGTCAACCCATGTATAAGTCAATAACTTCCCTTGTTAGCACAGGTTCTGGACATACATCCGGAAAAACCACAAGTGCAAAAATGTTGTCAGTTAAAGCCGATAATGTAACAAATCTGTTGGGACTGGTAACAGAAGCATTGTCTTTGCAGGCTTTGCTGGAACAGTATTTACATAGGCGGGATATTAATGATACATATATAGAGCATACTTTCAAGAAGATACAGTGGTGTACACAAGGCATTCAGATGGGTTTAAATGATATGGGCCTGTTGGAATTAGGACAAGTGTTTTTGCCCACCAAAAGGTTAATCCGTAAATTGTTGTCTGAAACGGGGAAACAGGCAGAAGCAGTCTTTTCCGGAGGAACAGTTATGGTGGACAAGGGTGTTTTGACTGCATTAAATGAAGCCCTTTTACATTTGATTAGAAATGCAGTGGATCATGGTATTGAAGAACCTGAAGAAAGAAAAAAGGCAGGAAAACCAGTTAAGGGAATAATTAAGGTTTCTGCCTATGAAGAAAAAGAACGGTTGATTCTTACTGTGGAAGATGATGGTTACGGTATTGATAGAGCAAAGGTTTTACGGAAAGCCAAAGAACGCGGCTTATTAACGAAACAGGAAGATAAATATACCCAAAAGGAGATTTACGGTTTTATTTTGCAAAGCGGCTTTTCTACTAAAGAAAAGGTTACAAAGAATTCAGGACGGGGTGTGAGCCTGGATGTTGTACATGAAGCCTTGAAAAAAATAGGTGGTTTTATGGAAATTAACAGTCAGGAAGGCAAGGGTTCCCGCATTACACTTAATTTGCCTGTTTCTCTTTCTGTAATAAAAGCTTTGCGTGTTCAGATAAGCAACAAAGAGGTTTTTGTTCCCTCTTCCGTAATAAGTCAGGTTGTAGCCTTGAATGGCACTCAAACTTTTACCGGAGATGGCACAGTCCAAATTGCTGATAGGAATTATTCTATTCTTGGCAAATTGGGAGATGCAGAATATCTGATTTTATTGCAAAGTGGTGCCGCAGGATACTGTTTGCCTTGTCAGGAGCTTAAAACCTATGAAACAGTTTTTGTAAAGCCCCTGCCCAAGGTTATGAAGGCACTTTTACAGGGAAATAATATTTATCTTGGCTGTATTATAGACTCCCTTGGCAAGGTACGGTGTATTTTGGATGTTAATCTGCTGATTCAGAAGGTAAAAGCAAGAGGGGGACAATATGAAACTGTTTCATGATAATCAAGAGATTAATACGGATGCTACAGATGTGCTAAGTGAATTAGGGAATGTGGGAGTAGGGAAGGCAGCAAAAATTTTGGGGGATCTTTTGGGTAAGCGGGTTATATTGCATACGCCCAGAGTGCTTTCCTTGCAAAATAATCTTAATTTAGTGGCTGATATTGAGCCGGAACGCCTGATGGTGGGAATTTTAATGCGGCTAACCAATAATCTTGGTGGTATGGTTCTGATTCTGATAGATGTGGATTGCGTACTTGACATGGAAGAAAAAATAACAGGAGTACGGTACACTCCTCAACAGCTTACAGAGGATGAATTAGCCCTTTCTATTGTTCAGGAAATGGCCAATATGATGGCTGCTTCCTATATGAATGCTATAGGAGAATATACGGGATTGCGTATTTACCTGACACCAACCATGGTGGGTGTTGACATGGCGGCGGCCTTACTTTCCTATCCTTTGGCAGAAATGTCTATGAGCGGTGAAAACGTTATTTGTATCGACAGTTGTTTTTATGCGGAAACAGGTAAAGAAAAAGCTGAACATCATGAGGGACGTATGTTGATTTTACCGGATGAGGAATCTGCCCACAAACTTATAGAAGCAATGGGCTTATAGGGGGATATAATGGAAGAAAAGATTTTTGTTGGTATTGGACAGATAGTCTATGCTAATAAGAAAATTTTAATATGCCCCGGGATTGGCTCCTGTCTAGCTTTGGTAGTACGGAATAGGCGTACAGGCTATAGTGGGATAGCACATGTTTTCTTGCCTGAGCCACCATCGGGTATACAACAAACTGCTTTGCCGGGAAAATATGCCAATCAGGCTGTGAAAATTCTCCTGGAAGGAATCCTTAAAGAGCCACACTCCTGTGCAGAAGATTTAGAAGCTTATCAGGCCGGGGGAGCATGTATGTTTCATTTTCAACAGATAGCACCTACTAATAATATTGGGGCACTGAACATTGAGGCGGTAGACAAGGCTTTACAAGATTATGGCATTCATATTGTTTTTTCTGATATAGGTGGTAATCAAGCACGAACAGTAGAGTTTGATTGCAGCAAGGGAATCATGATGGTTGCAACAAAGGAGAAGGGGCGGATGGTTTATGGATAAGAAAAAGGGTATTCACGGAAAACATTGGTCTATTCAGACCAAAATTTATGTTTCGGCAGTCATAGTTTTAACTTCATTGTGCTTAATTTTAACAAGCCTCAGCGTCCATTATATTAGAAGTTCTACCAAAAATGCCTTGGAATTGTCAATGCAGGAAACCGCCCAAATCGCCGCAGATAGAACAAAAGATTATCTCCATAATAAAATAATTTTGGCTAAGTCTATTTCCACCACTATAGGAATGAGATATGCCGAGAATATCACAAGACCTTATCAAGAAGAAGATTTGGTTATGCTGGACAAAGCCATGGAAGATTTCTCTAATCGTTATGATTTTGACTATATGTATATCGTGGACAACAAAGGTTATACAAGAAATTTACAACATGCTGATATTAGCAGAGCTAATTATAATTACTACAAGCAAATAGCCGTAGAAGGGAAAGAGGAATATATTTCTGATGTTTCTTTAGATTCCACACTAGACTGCAATGTTATAAACTTTACGGTTCCGATTAAAGATACTCAGCAAAATAAAATAGGTATTCTTATTTGTAAGGCAAAAGCAGATAATTTATCTAAAATAATGACAGATACAAAAGTAGGCAATAGCGGACGTACTTTTATCGTAGATAATCAGGGTATTTGTATTGCTCACCAGGATGAAAAGATGCGCTATAATGGGGAAACATTTATTGATATTAGACACAATCCTTCTTACCCTAGCTTAAATGCCATGCTTGATACGGTCCATGAAAGAAACAGTGGCTATATTGAATATGAATATGATGGGAAACGTCTTTGTGCTTTTCAAACTATAGCAGGAACGAAAAATTGGACTTTGGCTGTTACAGCTGATGAAAACGAATTCATGGGGGCTACGAAAGAAGCCACAACAGCATCAGCTATCGTGGCCATCATTCTTCTTTGCCTGGCAGGAGTAGCAGTATATTTAGTCATTCATCCCATTACTACTCGTATCTCTTTCATTACCAATCGGCTGGAAAGGCTGTCAGAAGGAGATTTGCGAGAAGATATAGAACCGGATAAGGGACATGATGAAGTTACCAGACTGACTTATTCTGTTATTAATTTGTTAAAGGAATTGCATACTATTATTGATTCTATTAACACCGCATTAAGTTCCATGGCGGCAGGAAATTTGGATGTTAAACTTACGGGACATTATCCCGGTGATTTCACTCAGTTAAAGGAGTCAACAGAACTAAGTATTGCCAAATTAAGCGATTTGGTAAATCACATAGCTCAGACTTCTGCTGAGGTATCCAGGGGCTCTGCACAGATTGCCGATGGCTCCACCAGCCTGGCTCAGGGAGCTTCAGAACAAGCCAGCTCTGTAGAAGCACTGCACAATACGGTTCGGGAACTTTCTCAGCATGCCAAAGAAATTGCCAATATGGAAGAACAACAGTTGGATGATGCAGAAGATAATTCTATAGAGGCTAATGAAAAACGTATTGAGCAGGCACCAACCTTGGCAGATAAACTGACTATTGCTATGTCAGGTATTGAACAACGACTGGGAGAGATAAGAAAAATTTCCGGTGTAATAGAACAGGTTTCTTCCGAAAGTGGTATGCTGGCTCTGAATGCTGCTGTAGAAGCAACCCATGCCGGGGAATACGGGAAAGGTTTCTCTGTAATTGCTTCGGAAATACGGGAACTTTCTGAGAAATGCAAACAGGAAGCCAAAGCTACCGACCAGTTGATTACCCATATTTTGCAGTCAGTGGATAGAGGCAATAAAGTAGTGGGTTATACCATTGATTCCGTAAAGAATATTTCCGGGTCCCTGGAAGATGTGGAAAACACTTTGTCTCAGATTTCTTCCGTTATTGAAGGCACAGCTGCCACAGCAGAAGAATTTGCGGCCAGCAGCGAAGAATTGTCAGCACAGGCAGAAGTCCTCAAAGAACTTTCCGCAGGATTTAAAGTTAAACAAGCAGATGATAGAATCACTGATCATAATATAAATAGCAAATAAATTGGGGGAGGAAATATTATGAATGAAAAAATTTTAATCGTGGATGATGCGAAATTTGCCCGCACACTGGTGAAAAAGGCTCTAGCAAATGGTGGTTACGATAATATTATCGAAACTGCTAATGCTGCTGATACTAAAAAAGTATTTGCCGAGGAAAAACCGGACCTTACTATTTTGGATATCACTTTGCCTGACAATTCTGATTTGACCTTATTAAAGGACCTTTTGCAAATTGCTCCCCAAGCTAAGATTATTATGAACTCGGCTATTGGTCAGACATTGATTATTGCAGATGCCTTGAAATTGGGTGCTAAAAATTTTATTACTAAACCTTTTGAGGAGCAGGAACTGCTTCAAGTGGTAAAATTTGTCCTGGAAGAACCTGCTAGTCCGGAAGCAAAACCGGATGAAAGGAAATAATATTATGAAGCCATTTCAAAAGGATAATCAGTTAAACCCCGACGTGGCTGATGCTCTATATGAGTTAAGCAATGTAGGTATAGGAAAAGCTACTACTGCCCTTAGCAAAATGATTGACGAACGTATTACTATTCAAACACCGGTCATCATGCCGACGAAAACTGATATAAGAAAATTAGTGAAAAGTTATCATGGAAAATTATCCATGGGCATCGTAATGCGTCTGGGGGAAAATTTAGGGGGAGTGGTTCTTGTACTTATTGACCAGAAATTCATGAAAGACCTGGTTAACAAACTTACCGGAACCCAATACACTGATGAGCAGATGCTGAAAAATGAAGAGAGCTTATCGGCAATTAAAGAAGTGGCAAATATTATGGCCGCATCATATATGACCGCTATTAGCAGTTACACAGGATTACGCATCTATCTCACACCGGTTATGGTAGGTGTGGATATTGTAGATGCTTTAATTGCTTATCCCATCGAAAAAATGTATGTTAATCCTAAAAACTGTATTTGTATAAATACTAGTTTTATGGTTCAAGGTAAGGAAACCAAGAATACATATACATGTCAGGGAAACATTGTGATTTTCCCTGACGACTCTTCCCTCCAAGTTTTGGTAGATTCAATGATGTAAAAAAAGAGGAGGCTGTAACGTAATGACAAAAAGTCATTGTGTTACAGCCCTTTTTTGTATTTATGCTTTTTCTTCGTAAAGCTCAATAATAGCATCATCTTTAACTACAAAAGCCAGACGCACTTTGTCCCCTAATTTTTCCGGACCAAAAATTACTCTGTCTGCATCCTTTACATAAGGGTCTAAATTATCAACCTTATAGGCCACATGAGGCTGCTTGGAGAGAATTTCCGGGAAAGGACTGCCTTCTTCAAATTTCAGATATTCAATCTTATAATCATAGGCATCAGTTTTCTCGTTAACCCAGAAATGACCCCATTCATTATAAATCATATGGGGTTTTTTATTTACCACAGGAATTCCTATATGCATATATTCAGCAGTCATAATATCCTCCTATTCATGGAAAAATACAGGTGTATGAGCCGGTGTCTTCCATAATTTAAGCATTTCATCGTCCCATTTAGCAATATTCATCTGAAAACCGGCAGCTTCTTGTACTGTCAGGATTTCACCCACCATATTTGCTACAACTTCAACACCTAATTTGTTTAAATATGCCACAGTATCTTTGTATAAAACAAGCATTTCCATCATTGTGGTAGCACCGCAGCCATTAATCATAACAAAGGCCCGGTCGCCTTTTTTCAGACCAAGATGTTCAACAAGTTTCGGGGCAACTGCTGCTACAGTGTCTTTAGAGGACATCATTTTCACACGCACACCGCCCCCTTCACCATGCTGGCCTGCACCGATTTCCATTTGGTCTGTTTCCCCCAGATTACCAAAGGACATACCGTTTTGGGGATGGGTAGCATCTGTTGATTTAATGGTGATAGAAGCCATGTTATCAGCATAGCGCTGGGCTATAGCTGCAACTTCTTCCAGGGATTTACCGGCTCTGGCTGCTGCTGCTGCCACATGGTACATGGGAATGGCACCTGCCAAGCCACGCTTATTATCTTCACCTTTAGGATCATATTTAATTTCTTCACCGGAAACAACTTGGAGAACGTGCATCCCGGCTTTTTTAGCTAATTTCATAGCCATTTTACCTGCTAATTGGTCACCTGCATAATTCAAGGTCAAAAGCAAAACGCCATGACCTTTATCAGCTTCTTTCATAGCTTCAAAAACCAAAGCACCATTGGGAGAGGCAAAAATGTCACCATCTACCTGAATATCCAGCATCCCTTTGCCTACAAAACCCTTTTGAGCAGGTTCATGGCCTGTTCCCCCATAAGTGACAAGGGTAACACGATCTGCGTTTTTCAGGTCTTTGCTGGTGATGATGTGTCCGTGAACTTCTACCACATCTGAAAAGGCCAAAGCAAACCCAGCCAACATTTCATCTGTAACCGTTTCAGGATTGTTGATAAATTTTTTCATCATTTTTTTCTCCACCTCCGTAAAATTTAAAGACTTCTAATACTATTTTTTTGCCAAGCCACGGAAAAAACGTGCCATGGAAACAGCGCCTGCATCAGGAGTGCCAATGGTTTTTTCACCATAGCTTTTCGCTCTTCCGTATTTTGACACAAAAGCCTTTGTTGCTTCTGCTCCTTGTTCTGCCGCTTCTGCGGCTTTAGCTAGCAGTGATCCTTCATCACCGGTACCTTTAGTAATAGCTTCGGTAGCTGGAATCAGGGCATCCATCATGGTTTTATCGCCAACTTTAGCTCCGGAAATATCTTCAAGGGCATCATAAGCAGTAGAAAACATGGCTTTAAGACCATTTGCATCTACGGTATCTTCATCAGGCGCACCATCTTGCAAACCATCCAGCCAGGTATTCCACAGCGGCACTGCACTGCCACCGTTTAACATCATCACGCCGGTTGCTACATCATCCAGCATGCCTTTGATATTGCCATGAGATGAGATTGCCCCATTGCGAATGGCTTTGGCAATTTTGGCCATGGTCAGACCGTGATCTGCATCTCCGAATTTAGCATCAATCTCTGTTAATTCAGGTTCTGCCTGCAGAACTTCATCGCTGGCATGAACTAATCTGGCAACAAGCTCTTCTTTTTTCATTGTTTTTACCTCTTTTTTTATAATATCTACATTGGCAATTTGCTTCTAATGTGCACAACCTAATACTTTATAATAATGCTGCAAAACAGTTGCCATAGCTTTATCTCCTGTTTGTAAAAGCTTCAGCCAATTAGTCGGTTTCTCACTGTAAACATAATTTATCGCTGCTGTAATAAAATCAGTGTAAAGATTAACCTTAGTAATACCGCCCAGAGCACATCTCCCTAAGTTGGCATCACCGGTACCGGAACCGCCATGCAGTACTAAAGGCACAGTTAAAGCCTTATGCAATTCTAACAAACGCTCAAAATTCAGCTGGGGTGTTCCTTTATATTTACCATGAGAAGTACCGATGGATACAGCCAAAGAATCAACACCGGTTTCTTTAACAAACCGGATAGCCTGATTTACTTCTGTATAGATGTTTTTTGAAACAGCATGAGGGCCGCCTTCTTCCTCAGAACCCACATGACCAAGTTCGGCTTCGACAGGCACATGGTGGCTGTGAGCGTACTCAGTTACTTCTTTGGTGCGGCGTATATTTTCTCCTATATCTAAGGAAGAAGCATCTATCATTACAGAAGTAAAGCCTTGGGCAATAGCTTCTTTAATCACGTCCATATGAACTCCATGGTCCAAGTGCAAAGCTACCGGTACTTCTGCCTGATTGGCATAAAATTTCCCTAGATTAGCTGCTTCCTTGACACTCAGCTGTTCCAAATGGACCTCGGCAAAACTGAGAATAATGGGGCATTTAAGCTCTTGGGCTGTTTTGACAAAAACTCTCGCCGAATTGGAATCAACGAAATCAGGGGAAGGAATGGCATAATGGTTTATTAAGGCATCCTGAAGCATTTTTTCTGAACTTACTAGCATAAAACACGCCTCCTTATTGAGCCGCAATTTAGTTAATATTTGAATTTTCTATTTATTCTTATTATACCACGTTTGTTTAGTTTAGCTAACAATTTTGTTATTACTATGACATATAACAAAGGGACTGTAACACAATGACCTTTTGTCATTATGTTACAGTCCCTGTTTATTATCTCAGACCCTCTAGAAATGTGCTCTTAACGGTGCTTCTAGAGACATTTTGCTTATTGTGTTATAATCCTTTTATTTGTTTTTAGGGTAGAAAGATTTATCTCTGTAGTAGTTTGTGCCTTTTAGATCCAGTTCTGCAGTTAAACCTTTGGTTGTCAGTTCATAAGCCCAAATATATTTATCAACTTTGGTAGCACTCTTAAACTCATCGCCGACTACACCGTCTGTAGCAGAAGCTTGAGCCTGAGCACCGCATTTCCAATTACTGGTGGTGAATTTTTTATATGCGTCATTATTTAAGAAAATAAAGACTATAGCGTATTCTTTAGCACCTAAGCCTAGACCTACTGTATATTCTTGCATTTTCATAAATACTTCTTGCTTAGTATCATTATTGACAGCCATCCCACGACCATGGCCGCTCCCTATAAGACCTAACTTGTAACCGGAGTTAACAAAAACAGCATAGCCGGCATTCATTTCTACTGCTTTTTTTGCCAAAGGTTCTTTTTTGTAAAGCAATTGTAAAGTCGATGCCACTTTAGCTCTAACTTCCGCTTTTCTTGCGTTTAGGCTTTCTTTTGCTAAAGCAGTAGCACTCATCATAGAAAACAGAACCATTAAGCTTACTAGAACTTTCCCAAATTTGCCTTTCATATTAACACCAACCTCCCCTTATAATAATAAAAATAGAAAACTGTTACTTAAGCATATTATAGCATTTTTAGCAGCATAGTGACATAAAAACATCTTTCTCTAAAACACTAATTTTTCGGTATGTCCCGGAATTGCTTATATAATGAAGAACAGTTTTGTAAAGCACATTCGGCATTATAGGTTTGGCAAGATGGTCGTTCATACCGGCCAGGAGACTTTTTTGTACGTCCTCGGCAAAAGCATTGGCGGTCATGGCTACAATGGGAATAGTCTTAGCCTGAGGATGCTTGCTGGTTCTAATAGCAGTAGTAGCTTGATAACCATCCAGGTTAGGCATTCGGATATCCATTAAAATAATATTAAAAGTATTGACCGGACTATGTAAAAAGATATCTAAGCCTTTTTGCCCATCATTAGCTACAGTGACGGTAGCACCGGCTCGTTCCAACAGTTTGACTGCTACTTTTTGATTAACAGGGTGGTCCTCACAGAGTAAAATATGAGCCTGAGACAAATCATAATTATCTAAAGCATTTAATGAAGTCTTTTGAACAGAAGAAAGAGAGTCAGTTTTTCCCAGAGGAATGGGCAGAAAGACAACAAAGGTACTGCCTTTGCCTTTAATACTATGAACGGAAATAACACCGCCCTTAAGGTCGATGATAGCTTTGGAGATAGACAATCCCAACCCTGTGCCTTCAGCGTTTAGAGTATCTTCAGAACGATAGAAAGGTTCAAATATATGTTTCTGGGTTTCGGCATCCATGCCAATGCCCGTATCGGTAATTTCAAAACGATAGTTGCCGATATTGTGCTTTTTAGAGGCATGTTCCGTAATCAAATATTTAACAGAACCACCTTTTGGTGTATATTTGATAGCATTAGACAGAATATTGTCAAAGGCACTATGAAATTTAGCTGCATCCCCTGAGCAAATATCATGGGTGATATTCATGCTCATTTGGAAAGTCAGACCACGTTCCTGAGCTAGATTGCGAAAGCTTGTTTCCGCGTTTTGCAGTTCTCTGATAAGGGAAAAGGTCCTATCCTTCATTACTAAATTACCGCTTTCAATACGGTTCATATCTAAGATGTTATTGATTTGGGACAGCAGCAAATGAGAGGAAACCTGAATAGATGTTAAACTTTCCTGGACTTGCTGTGGATTTTTAATATCCGCAATACCTAGTTCGCACATACCTATAATGGCATTGAGGGGTGTGCGCATATCATGGCTCATAGAAGACAGAAAGTCGGATTTCGCATTATTGGCTTCCTGAGCTACAGCAAGAGCTTCTTCCATCTGGCGAGTCTTGACTTCTTCTTCACGCAGCAGTTCGGTAACGTCTTCCCTGGTTGCAATATAAATTTTATTTTTTTCGTCATAGGGAATAAAACGTATTCTGATTACGCCAAGGGTACCATCTTTTCTATAAAAATTAGAAGTAAATTCGTATTGTCTGTTTTTAGTAACTTGAGGAATGACAATAGAGGCTGAGCCTGCCTGCAAAAATGCTGCTTGTTTGTCGCAAGGCACATGCTTATAAACAAATTCTGAGCGAGAAAGGTCATAACTTATCTCCTGATTAGTAGAAACGTCAGCATATTCACCATATTGGGCTATAACACCTCGGCGAAAATCAATACAGCTAATCCGTTGATAGTCATGTTTCCCGGTAAGGCGAAGAATTTCTTCCGACATTTTATGGGTATGAATATCATAACAATATTCAAAGAGCAGCAGCTCCTTAGTATTTGGCTCTAATATAAGACTGAAAACATTACGTACCCAAATGATTTTCCCGTTAGGCATTTTTCGCCGGTAGTCTGCTGAAAAAGTAGTATTACCTTTAGCTAATTTATTACGTAGATTTGGAATCTTGTTGAGCTCACAGAGCTCTTGCTGGGAAACGGTTCCTACAATTGTTGTGCGGAAATGAGCAATTGCCTGCTTCATAGTAGGATACTTTGCCAACAAGGATTGATTGTTTTGGGATGAGACATATTCTTGGGTTTTTCCTGTTTCCAGGTTGAAAACAGCATGGAACAATAAATCTGTTCCTCCTAGGGTAGGTTTTTGCCGTTCCAGTTCATATTTGGCCTCCAGGGATTTTTCCAAATCAATCATGCGGGCTGTGCAGACAGCCAGCCTATCTTCTCCATCAACTTTGGGCAATGATGTAAAACGAAATTCACCCCAATGGGTAACACCATCCTTAAATTTTACCTGGGCTTCGAATATAACTTTAGGAACGCCATCTTTTATTTTTTGGGTAGCCTGACGATAAACATCATAATAATCCTTTAAAAGAAAGCCGCAATCCAGCCAGGATTGGGGGAATTTTTCATCAATTGCCGGGAGATTAAAGTCTTTTTGAATTCTTTCATTGTAATAAACTTGATCGGTAACAGGATTGTACCGCCAATACCAAAGACCTGCGGCTTCAGCGGCAGCATCCAAGGTCTTTTCGCTGACCGCCAGTTTTTGGACCATCAGCCGGTCATCTGTAACATCAATAAGATATTCAATATGAGCTTTACGGCCGGCCCAATTCGTAATACGTCCTTGCGTGATATAATATTTACCTATATCCGAAATATAAATTTCCCGGGAATAATTTTCAAAAAGGTCGGTATTGTTACTACGGCAGCCTGGACAAGGCTTGTCTCGGCCACGGAGGTATTCATAGCAGAGCTGACCTTCATAGCTCTTTGCATTTTTCTCGGGTCTAATGTCTAAACCGGCCTTATTAACGTATAGTAATTCTTTTGTTTTAATATCACTTACAATCATAGCCACATGGGAATTTTCTACCATATCACGTAATAATTCCCGTAACTGGGGCATTTCGCTGAAGACTGCATGAATAATGGGAATATTGTTTTCTATGGCTGTTCTGCGAAAACTGCCATTTATCCAAACAATTCCGCCGTTTTTATCGGGAACACGGTAATCCAAAGAGACTGTCATATCTCCTGCAGCGGCTTTTTTAAAAGCCGCTTTAACCCGGGGCAAATCTTCTTTATAAATAGAATCCCAGGCAGACTTTTGAATCAGGTCAGTATACTCATTCTTTGAGCGACTGCTAAGCTTTCCCACGCCTTTGGATTGGTAGATTATCTTTAAATCATCATTAACGTAACGATAAAGGGCTACGCCTCCCGGTAAAGCATTAATAATATTATCCAGTTGTACTTGTTTATTATGTTCTGCCGTAATATCATAGCAAACGGAAATAAGAACAGCCGCACCATTTTCTGCCACTGTTTTTCGCCCAATATCATGTACCCAAATATAGTTGCCGTTTTGTTTTCTTAGACGGTAATCCACAGTATATTGACTACCGGCACAGACCTGGCGGGTTACTTCGGTAGTGACAAAATCCCTGTCTGCAGGGTGAACACTGTTTATTATTAGTCCTTTTATGTCAAGAGAAAATTCTTCTTCATCTTTATAGCCCAAATAATCCAACATGCGGCTATTAACGGTGTATAACGGAAAACCCGGTGTTAAATAACATCCTATTAAGCCGCCGGCCATGGTAGAAAGAACTAGGTCTTGTTTTTCCTGGGCTATTTTTTCTTTGCCGTTAATAAGGGGGAAATACTCATCAGCTTTTTGCATACTATCACCTACAGAAAAATGCATAGTACACAGTTTTGCCCTGCCATTTTCCCAACGAGAGGCAGCAGTAATACGGGTGACGACTTTAACTCCTTGGGTTGTCAAATCAATGCGTAAGAAAGCAACTCCTGAGTTGTCGCAAAGGGGGGTATAGACTTCATCGTAAGTAGTATAACTATAAGCGGTAGGAAAAACCCGAATTGCCTTAGTAATGTAAGCACGAGCCTCAGCTAGGCCATGGACATCTTCGTGGTTAGAGGTGCCAAACCAACAAATATCATCACTCAAAAGAGAGAGAGCCTTTTCACAGTCCCTCTCTATAAAATCGTATTGACAAAACTTTTTTAGAAGTTGTAAGGCGTTATCCATAATGTTCACATCCTTATAACGTACAATGTACAAAGAATTCACTTTAAGTATAACACGCAAAATAATTGGTTTCTACTGTAAATTGTATATAAAAATTAGAATATTTATGAAGAATATTCGGCACTTTCAACTGCTGGGGTTGGAGTAATTGGGGCAGGCTGCATTATGTACAAGTAAGGCGTATTCTTCGTTTACTGTGAGCATAATATGTTATAATAATATATTATGTGTTGGTTATAGAAAGACGGAAAACTGCTGTTTGTTACAAAGCTAAAAATATGAGGATTTATTAATTAAGGTGAAGATAATATGATGGAAATGATTATACCGGAAATTTATACGCGGTTTTACTGTAAGGCCGGGGATTGCCAACACAGCTGCTGCAAGGAAAGCTGGGAAATAGACGTAGATGCTGATACGGCAGATTATTATTTCCAAGTGACCGGTGAGCTGGGAAAATTGCTGAAAGAAAATATTGGCCAAAATAAAGAGGGCTACCATATTAAGGAGAATTCGGCGGGCAAGTGCCCTTTTCTCCGCAAGGATGGTTTATGCCGTTTGGTTGCGGAATTAGGAGAAGACAGTTTGTGCGATATTTGTGCCCTGCATCCACGCTTTTATGAAGTTATGGCAGACAAGGACTTAGAACTGGGTGGTGTGGGTCTTTGCTGTGAGCGCACTTGTGAACTGCTGCTGGAAAACAAGGAACCTTTGCAATTTTGTTTTGACGAGGCAGAAGACCGGCTTTTCACTTTTGAGGAGTTGCTGGAAAAGTTGGGCATTATATTAAAGAAAGAAGAATTACGGTTTAAACCAAATATAGAGAAGGAATATGTCCAATGGGTTTTAAGCTGCCTAGGGAAAACAGAACCTCTTGATGATCAATGGACAACTCATATAATGGATTTACAGAATAGAGTGGATGAGGTAAGAGCAAAATTAACATCTGCCACGTCAACTGCGCCATGGGCACTTTTTGACAAAATTTATCAGTATATTCTCTATCGTCAATTAGAAAAATCAGCCAAGGTTTCGGCTAGGGTTCTTGTGGTATACGCCCATCTAAATACAGAGTTTGTCCTGTTGGACAGCCTGATAACAGGCGACCTTCCGGAGGCATTGCGCCGCTGGTCGGGGCAAATTGAATACGACACAGATAATGTGGATATGTTGCTGGGAATATCTCATGATCACGGCATTTAATTGACAAGATTATCCACAAATCATAGAATGTAATAGAGAAGACAATAATGTGAGGAGCTTATTATGAAGGATACAGATTGGGAAATAATCGCTGAACTGCATAAATTGCCTAATATTACCAAGGTTGCCAATAAATTATATATGACCCAGCCGTCTCTGACAAAAAGGCTGCAAAGTATTGAACATGAATTTCATGTCCAGTTAGTAATCAGAACAAAACACGGAGTAGAATTTACCCAAGAAGGGGAACTGTTAGCCCAGAAAGCAAAAAAATACATGGAATTTCTGTGCCTAACCAGGCAGGAAATGAAAGCTCTGAGGGAAAATGAAAAACAATCTATTACGATTGGTTCTTCCTATTCTTATCAGCTGGCCTATCTTAACGATATTTTAATTGCTTATTTTGGTACTCAGCATAATTTATCATATGAAGTAGACAATGGGGCCAGCAATGCTGTTTTCCGTAAGGTATGTGATAAAGATATTGATTTAGGCTTTATTCAAGGCGATTACGAAGGCCCTGTTCAACAAGTGCTTTTGGGAACGAATAAAGGCTATGTTTTTTCCAAGGAACCTATTAATATAAAAGATTTGCCAAAACTGCCTCGTATTATGTATCCTTCAAATGACAGAGCAAAAGAAGTTTTGGATAATTGGTGGGAAGCCAACTACAAATCAGAACAAATAATAGGTATGTCGGTAAAGTATATAGATTTTGCCTGGAAATTGGCAGAAAGTGGTTACGGATATTTTCTTGGTTTTATACCGGAAAAAATCATAAAACATCTTAAATTGGTACGACAGCCTATGCTGGATGCAAAGGGAAAGCAGTTGGAACGGCATACTTGGCTGGTTTATAGGGAGGAAAACTTAAGTAATAAGGTTGTTAGAGATTTTATTGAATATGTTACTAAAGAGTATGCAGTAAAACAGCTTTAACAAGCTTTTAAACGGCAGGCAATAAAATAACAAGGGACTACAACACAACGATTGGCTTTCATTGTGCTATAGTCCCTTGTTATTTTAACTAAGGTTTGTATTTTGAAACACTATATAGGAGAGTGAGAAATGCTTGTAACAACGGATTATTCGGTTAGCTGTAAAGGAATAATCTTTTTAACTACATCAAGGATGGTACCATCTCTTGCTTCTACTACGGCAACTACCTTGTCTTCCCAGTTTAAATCAGCCGGAGTGCCGACTAAACTATAAGCCTTGTCTTTCAACCATTCAATGGAAACATGTTTAATACCGGCTTTATCCAAACATTCTACTAAATCAGGACGGAGGGGATTGACGGCAATGCCGTAATCTGTTACTAAAACATCAACGCAATCTCCGGGAGTAGTAACTGTTACTACGTTTTCACAGACAGTTGCCATACGTCCTCTAGTAAGAGGAGTAACAATGATACAGCATTTACTGCCGGCAGCTGCATCAGGATGTCCGCCGGGTGCTCCTCGCAATATGCCATCAGAACCGGTAATAACATTCACATTAAATTTGGTATCAATCTCTAAAGCAGCTAATACTACAAAGTCAAGTTTATTAACCAAAGCTCCTTTATTAGCGGGATTAGCATATTGACTCATATCAGTTTCGTGATGGTTAGGATTAGTACCAAGATGTTCAATGGCACCTAAATCAAAATCCTGAGTATCACAAATGTGCTTTACCAAACCCTTATCCATAAGCTGGCAGACTGAACTGCTGGTACCGCCTAAGGCAAAACTCATGGTAATGTTTTTTTCTACCATATATTGTTCAATAAAACGATTAACAGCTAAAGAAGGACCGCCGACTCCTGTTTGGAAAGAAAAACCGTCTTTAAAATCGGGAGTAGAGGCAATAATCTTGGCAGCATTTTCTGCCATCATCAATTCTCTGGGATTATCGGTCATACGAGCTTCTTTAGTAGCAATCTTACTTGCATCACCTATATTATCTACAACACAGACACAATCTACGTCACAAGCAGAAATAGAAGAGGGCAGGTGTGGAAAGTCAGCTAATGTATCGGTAATAATAATTGTATGATCAGCATAATGAGAATCAT
>JALCSJ010000011.1 GCA_022653215.1 Acidaminococcaceae bacterium | reverse complement strand
TCCGGAAAACTTAAAATAAATATTAGACCGAGAGAAGCACGCTTCTCTCGGTCTTGTAATTATTGTGCACAGTCTTTTTAATTTAAGTGTTATTTAGTCAAGAAATCGAAAGCAAATTGAGCAG
Source organism: Acidaminococcaceae bacterium (assembly GCA_022653215.1). Taxonomy (GTDB): domain Bacteria; phylum Bacillota; class Negativicutes; order Acidaminococcales; family Acidaminococcaceae; genus JALCSJ01. The sequence goes on along the minus strand of JALCSJ010000011.1, from coordinate 21,559 downwards.
CAACACAGGCGCCGCGTTCCAGAGTACGTTCATCAGGATTAAAGCACTGATGGTGGTTGCTCATTTCAGAACCGGGAACATCTTTACTGCGAGCACCGACAAAACCGAAAATAGCAGGGCATTTTTCCATATAGTAGCAGTAATCTTCTGCACCTGTTACTTTTTCCTGGTTGCCTAGGCCGGCTTCGCCATAGTTTTCTACTACAGCGTTTCTAGCTATATCTACCAAGCCATGTTCATCATTAACAATAGGACCGGTCATATATTCATATTTGAGTTTTCCTTGACAACCATATGCTTCGGCAATTTCCGTAATGAGCTTGTTCATTTGTGCAGCGAATTTATCACGTACATCTTTGCGGAAAGTTCTGGTGGTACCGGTCATGGAAATAGTAGTAGTAGCACCGTTTACTTTAGTTTCAGAAGTTCCGACTGTTACTACGGAAGTGGCAGAGGGGTCTTTTAAACGGCTGACAACGGTTTGCAATCCCATAATTACAGCAGAAGCAGCAACTACAACATCATTGCCTTCCAGAGGGTTATCAGGATTAATTGTTTTGCCGGTAATGTCAATGTAGAAAATATCTGCAGAACACATTCTCTCGCCATACTGCATATCAACCTTAGGAGCATCCAAAGTAGACCAGATGTGAACTCCATACATAGCGTCTACCCCATCACAAACTCCTTGACTGGTTAGTTCCTTAGCTCCCCAGGCAGTTTCCTCAGAAGGCTGGAAAAGCACCTTTACAGTGCCGGAAAATTTGTCTCTGATACTTTGGAGAATTTTAGCTGCGCCTAATTGCATGGCAATGTGATTATCATGACCGCAGGCATGCATGCAGCCGGGGTTTTCTGAAGCAAATTCCAAACCTGTAGCTTCTTTAACAGGCAGAGCATCAATATCGGCTCTCAGCATTACGGTTTTACCTGGTTTAGTACCCTGAATATAACCAACGCAGCCTTGGGCACCATTGGCAAAAGTTTCTACTTTTTCAATACCCATAGCTTTTAAGTCTTTGATAATGGACTTTGTTGTTTCAACTTCGTGTCTGCTTAGTTCCGGATGACGATGATAAAAACGACGTCTATCAATAATATAATCGTGATTTTGTTTAGCTAAATCTTTTAATAACATTATCCATGATCTCCTTTTTATTCGATAGTAGCACTGCAGCCGTAAACGTCTACAGAGTCTTTAACAATTTTAGAAATTAGTTTACTGGCTTCTAGGGCGAACTCCGGAGATTCTGTGACAAATGAACCTTTTAGTTCCGCATGGTCAGGAATAATATTAAATCTTGTGCCGCCGTCAAAGGCTGCAACCGTCAAAGCAAAAGGATTTAAGGGATTATTAATTCTGGAAGCGATTGCCTGCAGATTCATAATAGTGGCAGAAGCAGCTACTAAAGCATCGTGGCCGGAGTGAGGAGCACTGCCGTGTGCACTTAGACCTTGAATAGTGATTTTAAAATTTGTTGTTTTCAATTCAATCTTCTCCTTAAATTTTTTTATATTAACGCTGCAAAGATACCGGCGATAATAACAGAAGTAATAGTAACCGTTACGAAACCGCCTACAATCATAGGAGGCAGCATTTTGCCAATCAAAAAGTCATGTTCTTCAGGGGTCTTGGCCAACGCTTTTACAGCTTCTTCTGTTAAAATGAAGTTGGGAGGGAAACCATAGAGTGCAGTTAAGGATGTGGCTAAAGCCAGTCTCCAGTTAACACCTACTATTTTGCCCACGGCAATACAGAAAATACCCATGCCGATAACACCGACTATAATAATAATCAACATTGGACCAATGGCAGCCATAAGTGTTTCTTGAGTAGTTGCTTTATATCCTGAGAAAATGAAAAGCATTAATACCATCATAACAAAACCATCTGACTTAGCTTTAACCAAGGAATTCTTATCAAGAAAACCTAGTTCTGTAAAAACAATACCTAAGAACAGAGTAATAACCGCAGGATTTGCCAAGTAAGACAAAACAGGAATTTTTTTCATGAAAACAGAAAGAACCATGGAAAACATGGCTACCAGCATTAACTTACCGAGAATAAAGGAAGTAGTAATAAATTTAGGATTGGCTCTGGGAATCAGGGTCTTTTTTTCTTTCAGTCCTGCTGACATAGAAGCTTCATTGGCTTTAATTTCTTCCTTTTCTTCCTCAGTTACTTCCCCTTTGCGGAAACGTTCCAATAAAAGAGTGCCTTCTTTTTTCAAGGCTACAGCAGTAAGAGGATAACCGAAGAAACCTTGGACTGCATATAATGCTAAAGCTAAAGTAGCAGCAGTATTCAGCCCTTTAGCGGCAGCGGCTTTATTCATAATGATAGCAGCAACAATACCGCCTGTTAAAGGAGGCAGCCCGGCAATAACATTAGTGCGGCCTACGTAGGGAACATAAATCAACAGCCAGCAGAAAACAATCATGCCTACCAAACCGGCCAGGGTAACGCACACAATTTTCCATTGTGTTTTAAACTGGTCAATACTGATAACTGTACCCATGTGGGTAATCAGAATCATAATGGCCAGCATTCCGCCAAAGGGAGCACCAAGCCCTGAAATATCTACAATGTTCTTGGGCAATACATACCAATAGCCTACTAAGAATAATACCGATGTAATAAAACAGGAAGGAATCCAGGCTTTGGATTTGGTACCGATAAATTCACCAATGTAATAAAGTAAACAAACTACTAAAAATGCGCACATTGGGTTGTTCAGATTGAAAATCTTTAAAATTTGTTCCATTTGCATAACCTCTCATCATAATTAGAATGTCTTACATAAGCTTTCTGCGTAATTGTTTTACATTGTAACACATAAATACGGCAAAATAAAGCGAAATTTGTAGAAATAGAACAAAAAAGTCAGTAAAATTAAGAAAATAGGGCTACACTGTAATTCAATAAAAGTAAAATTGTTGGCAAAAAAGCCTAAATGTGTTACAATAATAACACTTCGGAAGTGTTTACTTGGCACCCACTTCCTTAAAAAATAAAATCAAGAGGTGTATTATTATGTTAAAATTAAATTTTCTTCTTTCTAATGGGATTATTGCCGCATTGTACATTGCTTTGACAATTGGACTGGCTCCCATGAGTTACGGACCTATCCAGGTAAGAGTTTCGGAATTTATGACACTTTTGGCTTTTGTCAATAAAAAATACATTCCCGGCCTTGTCATAGGCTGTTTCCTGGCCAATCTGGGGAGTCCTTTCGGCATAACCGACATGGCAGTAGGTACTTTGGCTACTTTTTTGGCGGTTTATCCCATGCAATATTGTCCGAATTTAATTACTGCGTCTTTGCTGCCCGTAATTGCCAATGGTGTGCTTATTGGCCTGGAATTATATTATTTGGCAGCTATTCCGGGCAATGTTTCAGTGTGGACTACTATGGTCTACATAGGGGCAGGAGAATTTCTTTCGGTAACAGTTCTTGGGGTTTTTATTATGAAGATGCTTTTGAAAAACGAAAAATTCAAGACTTATTTAGAAAATAAATTTTAAGTGTAGCAACAGTGTACTTTTGTTGTACTGAAACACAACAACGATTTACGAACCTCCTATAAACGTGGTATAATATAACGTATGTTTATTAGGAGGTATTTTTATGTCAGTTATAAAACCATTTAGAGCTTTACGGCCTGTGCCGGAATTGGCCAGCCAAATTGCTGAGCTGCCTTATGATGTTATGAACACTGAGGAAGCTAGAGAATTACTAAAAGAAAATCCATTGAGCTTTATTCAAGTTACCAGATCAGAAGCAACTTTACCGGAAGGGATTAAAGATAATGACCCTACGGTTTATGCTAAAGCAAAAGAAAATTTAGATGCTTATGTTACTAAAGGTCAGATGAAACAGGATGCAACTCCTTGCTACTATATTTATAGACAGCAAATGGGCGCTTATATCCAGATTGGTCTGGTGGCAACTGCATCCGTTCAAGAGTACAGAGACAATCTTATAAAGAAACATGAACTTACCCGTAAGGATAAGGAACAGGATAGAATTAACCATATTATGACAACAAAGGCTCAAACCGGCCCGGTGTTTTTAGCCTATAAGAGCAAAGGGCTGGTTAATGCTTTGCTTTTGAAATATATGAGTAATCATCAACCTGTTTATGATTTCACGGCCAAAGATGGCATAAAGCATACTCTTTATGTTGTTAATGACCCTGTGAGAGTTACAGAGATTACCGAACTTTTCAAACAGGTTCCCAGCATGTATATTGCGGACGGGCATCATCGTTCCGCTGCTGCTATGTTAGTGGCTGATGAATTAGCCAAGAGACCAAACCAGACAGGGAAAGAAGAGTATAATTATTTCCTGGCTGTTATTTTCCCGGAAAAAACTCTGCACGTTTTGGATTATAACAGAGTAGTGAAGGACTTGAATGGTATGGACGTCCCCAAATTCCTTGCTAAAATTTCGGAAAAATTTACAGTAGAAACTATAGAGAAAAATCCCAAACCAAAAGTTATGCATACCTTTGGTATGTATCTGGGTGGTAAATGGTATAAGCTAACTGCTAAACCTGATACTTTTCCGGAAGATGATCCTATTAAGTCTTTGGATGTTAGCATTTTGCAAAACAATTTATTAGCACCGGTTTTAAATATAGGAGATCCTAGAACTGACAAGAGAATTGCTTTTGTTGGCGGTATCAGAGGATTGAAAGAATTGGAGCAAAAAGTCTCAGACGGGGAATTTGCAGTGGCTTTTGCCATGTATCCCACTACTATGGAACAACTGATGACCGCTGCTGACAAGGGCTTGACCATGCCTCCCAAATCTACCTGGTTCGAACCGAAACTCAGGGATGCTATGGCTATTCACTTGATAGGAGATGAGCAAGATGAATAGAGTATTTAATTTTAATGCAGGTCCGGCTATGCTGCCTTTGGAGGTTTTGCAACAAGTTCAGGCAGAACTCTTGGATTGCCAAAATAGCGGTGAATCTATTTTGGAAATGAGTCACAGAGACCCTATTTACGATAAGATTAATACCGAAGCTCAGAAAGATATCAAAGATTTACTGGGCGTAGGAGATGATTGGTGTGTAATGTTCATGGGCGGCGGCGCCAGCCTGCAATTTTCCATGGTACCAATGAATTTTCTGGAATCAGGGAAAATCGGCGTTTATGCTGAAACCAGTTCTTTTTCTGACAAAGCAATTAAAGAAGCTAAAAAAGAGGGCCGGGTAGAAGTAATTTTCAGCAGTAAAAATGAAAAATACAATAGAGTACCAAAATTAAGTGAATTGGTACTCCCTGATAATACTGCTTATTTGCACATTACAGGCAATAATACAATTGAGGGAACAGAATATCAAGAGTACCCGGATACAGGGGATGTACCCCTAATTGCGGACCTGTCATCCGATATATTAAGCAGGCCTATTCCTATGGAAAAATTCTCTTTGATTTATGCAGGGGCACAGAAGAACATTGGACCGGCCGGGGTGGTAGTTATTATTGCCAGACGTGATTTTGTAAAGAACAGGGAAAAGACCTTGCCCAGCATGATGAACTATGAAATTCAAATGAATAAAAATTCTACATACAATACACCGCCGGTATTTGGTGTATATATTGTAGGACTGGTAGCTAAATGGCTAAAGGCTCAGGGTGGTCTGGCCGCTATGAAGGAAAGAAATGAAAGCAAAGCGGCATTAGTATATGCAGCACTGGATGCCCATCCGGATTTCTATAAAGCATATGCGGAGAAAGCCAGCCGCTCTTTTATGAATGTGACCTTTGGTCTGCCTACTCCTGATTTAGAAAAGCTATTTGTAAAAGAAGCTGCCAAACAGAACATGAAAGGCTTAAAGGGACACCGCAGTGTAGGCGGTATCAGAGCTTCTATCTACAATGCCATGCCCAGAGAAGGCTGCGAGACTTTGGCCGCATTTATGGAAGATTTCTATATAAAGCATAAAGACGAACCCAAAACAGAAATATAAAAGAATTAAGAAAAACATAAAAAAATAACTATTTTGACATATTTTCGCCATACTCAGTTGCTACTATGATAATAACAAAAATGACTGGCCAGTCATTTTCAGCAGCGAGAGGATGATAAATATGCTAACAAGTAAAAGAATAATGAAAGTGTTTGCAGTATTTGCCTTGGTTGTTTTTATGGGAACTACCGCTCTGACAAGTACCATCGAGGCAGCTACACCGCCGCCGGCTAGGCAAAGTCAGGGACAAAGACCGCCTCAGGGCAATCCTGGCAATAGGCCGTCTATGCAGCAAAGACCTCAGCATGATAATAGACCACAACCCAGACGTCAGGCTCCGCCGCCTCCTTCCAGAAACAATGAACGCAGAAGGAATCCGGAGCGATATCGTCGCCATGACAATCGTGATTCCCACAGCGATACAGGCAATCTGGTAACGGGCTTGATTATAGGCGGAGTAATAGGCGCCATTATTGCCAACAATACTTAAAAACGCGAAACTTTGGTTTATACAAAAAGAGAGTGCCTAGGCACTCTCTTTTTTAACCTCAAAACGACGGTAGAGCACTAAAAACGGGAGGTCATACTCGACCAGATCGGCGTAAGCCGTAGGGAGAGTGACCGACCTTTTAGTGTCCGCCGTCGTTCAAATCCTAGCTTTTACTTATTACCAGTCACGGCTGGAACCACCGCCACCGCCGGACCCGCCGCCAAATCCTCCGCCACCAAAGCCGCCACCACCGCCTCGGCCACCGCCCCTAAAGAGCAGCATATAAAAAATAAAACGGAAAATTGCGCCTCCGAAGAGGATTCTGTCGACAATAAGCAAAATGATAATAATTAATAATACTAAACCATTGGAAAGCGTAAATAAACTGCCTTTTTGAGTATTACCCGGTTCAGGCTGAACTCTGCCCTGCATATTCAGGTCCTTGGCAGAAAGCTTGTATTCCTTGAGTACTGTATTAAATACGGCACTGTAACCATTGAGAATTCCCTTGTCATAATCTCCCTTACGAAAGTAGGGAAGCATATACTGATCTTGAATTCTTCCGGTAAGACCATCCGGCAAAGCACCCTCCAGACCATAGCCTACTTCAATTCGGGATTTCCTGTCTTTTACGGCAATCAAAAGCAGAACACCATTGTTTTTTTCTTTATCACCAATACCCCAATTACGGACAATGCTTAAAGAATAATCTTCTAATGCTTCTCCATCCAGAGTGGGAACTGTCACAACCACAATTTGGGATTTAGTTTTAGCGGCTAAGGCAGCACTATAAGCATTAATGGTATTTTTGGTACTGGCTGAAAGAACCTTGGCCTTGTCTTGAACATAAATACTTGTAGTGGGTTTGGCAGGAATTTTCGGAGCACTGAAAGCTTTTACCGGCAGGAAAAAACATAACTGCAGAATTGCCGTCAGGAGTATCAAATATTTTTTCATGCCATTCTCCTTACTGACTTAATCAAAACTTCACCTTGGGAACAGCTTTGGCACCTTCATCAGCCTTGAAATAATCACGAGGCCCAAAACCAAACATTCCTGCTATGATGTTAGTAGGGAAGGATTTAACTTTGGCATTGAAGCTCTGAGCTGCATTGTTATAATCTCTGCGGGCTACGGCCAAACGATTTTCTGTTCCGGCTAACTCATCTTGCAATTGGGAGAAATTCTGATTAGCTTTTAATTGAGGATAATTTTCCGAAATAGCCAACAATCTGGATAAAGCACCACTTAATTCTCCATTGGCAGCAGCTTTATCTGCTACGGTAGTAGCACCGGCTAGTTTAGCCCTGGCATCGGAAACATTTTTGAAAACTTCTGTTTCATGAGCGGCATAACCTTTGACTGTATTGACTAAATTAGGGATCAAATCACTGCGGCGCTGTAACTGGTTTTCTACCTGGCTCCACTTGCCTGTTACATTTTCATTAGATGCAACCAGACCATTGTAAGTGCTGAATAGGGCAACACAGATTAGCGCGATTACTACAACAATTCCTATTAAAACTTTTTTCATGTTAGCGTCCTCCTAAAGAACATTTTCTTTTTCCACGAATACATTGTAGCCCAGTAGGTTTTCTTCTGTCAAATGATATATTTGTGAAAAAAAATAAAAGCCCCGTTCATTTGAACAGGGCTTTTGCTTTTGAACTATTTCTTGTAGTTTAATTCTCTGTAGCCATAAGCACCGGTAGCAGGATTTAACTTAGCCATGCCAGTGAACTTAGGAGTCTTGAAAGTAGCTTCATAAATGGTCAAAACTTTATCGGTATCAACTTTCTTTTCAACAGTGATGTCAGTAGCATCAGGATAAGTTGCCAAGATGATAGCTTTTACATCAGCAACAGTTTTGTTGATAGTAACGCTGCCCGGGAATCTGGAACCACTAATGGTAATGTGGTCGATTTTAGCAGTAGCTTTGTCAACTAAAACATTGTAGTAAGCTAAATCAGAAGGACTTTGATACTTAACATCATAAAATTTCACTTCATTCTTGGTTCCATAATAGTTGCAATCAGCAGGAACTTCTTGCTTTGCAGCAGCAATAGCAGCATTCTTAGCATTTAAAGAAGATTTAATGCTCATAGCTACAGTTGGAGCTGTTGTTTTGGTTGCAGCAAAACCTGTTGCAGATACTGTCAAAGCACAAACTGCCATGGTTACCATTAATATTTTTCTTAATTTCATCAAAAACCACCCCTTCAAATTAGTAAATACTTGCTAGATTATTATACCACTTTTTAGCTAAAGCGGAGAAAATAAGATGATTTTTTGCTAAAATATTATTCTTTATACATATGTATGCAACATCTAAATTTATTGTAATAAAAGAACATTAATGGTATTATAATCCGTGGACAAATATTGTAAAAGAATACGGATGTGAAAAACGTGAAGCAAATTATTGTAAATGCCGATGATTTCGGACGACATAGATTAATGAATGCTGCTGTAGAAGAAGGTTTGCATGCAGGGTGTTTGCGCTCGGCAACCATAATGCCGGGAGGAGCGGCTTTTGCTGATGCAGTTCGCATTGCAAAAGAACATCCTGAATTAGGAGTAGGCATACATCTGACTATGGTCAATGGCAATCCTGTTTTGCCGCCGGAACAAATACCCTCTCTGGTAACGCCTGAAGGTCTTTTTTGGCCGGAACATACGACTTTTGTGAAAAAATATTTTCTTGGTCAGATTAAAATGCGGGAACTTAAAATGGAACTGACTGCTCAGCTACGCAAAGTTCAGGATACAGGCATTAAAATAAGTCATGTGGATAGTCACCAGCACATGCATACATTACCGGGTATAATTGATTTTGTTTTACAATTAGCGGCAGAGGCGGGAATTAAAGCTATTCGTATTCCCGGAACACCTATTAAGGCTGAAGAAGCCGAGCTTAATTCTGTGGGACAGCTTATTGGCAGGGCAGGCTTAGCGACTTTGGCTAAGATGGCCGCTTTAAAAGCCAAACATAAAGGCTTTGTTATGCCTGACCATTTTGCCGGGTTAGTAGCAGGTGGCGCTGTAGATGCTGCTACATTGCGGCATATTTGTCTGAGTATGCCGGAAGGCACTACGGAAGTCATGATGCATCCCGGTGTGGATAACAAAACTCTAAGCAAGGAGACTCAGTGGGAACATGACTATGAGGCAGAGCTCCATGCTATTGTTTCACCGGAAGTGATGTTAGTGCTGCAAGAACGTAAAATTAAAATAGGTAATTTTAATAGCTTAGTATAGTTGTATTAAGCAGTTACTTGACAAAGTAATAGGCAGATGTATAAAATAAGTATGTAAAAAAATCCATTTAATGGCTGTCGGGAGGGGAGCTCCTCAAGGCAGTAAACTATTGCGAGGGAGCCTATGGAATAGGCTGAGAGGGTATTGAAGCATTGCTTCCATTACCGACCGTATTACGCAATAGCATTAACCTTTGCGTAATATCTATTACGGGGAGGGCGTAGAAATGGATAACAAAATGAAACTTTTAAAGATGACGACGACTGGTTTGCTTATTGCAATTGGTGTCGTCATTTCGCCGTTACTGAGGGTAGAAGGAATGTGTCCTATGGCACATTTGATCAACATTACTGCCGCAGTATTAATGGGACCTTGGTATGCGCTTTTAATTGCCACGATTATCGGCATTATACGTATGACCACCATGGGTATTCCGCCTTTGGCTTTAACAGGAGCAGTGTTTGGCGCTTTTTTGTCCGGCATGCTTTACCGGTTGTCTCATGGTAAATTAATCGCAGCTTTTCTGGGTGAAGTAATTGGCACAGGAATTATCGGTGCTATTGTTTCTTATCCTGTTATGTATTACTTGGTAGGCAGAAGCGGACTGACCTGGTTCTTTTACATTCCGTCCTTTATTGCCGGAACCTTGATTGGCGGTTCTTTGGCTTTTGTGTTTTTAAGGTCATTGGCTCATAATGGACAGCTTAGCAGCATGCAGGAAGCTCTTGGTACTCATACTTATCCTGTGAGCAGTGATTTGTTGAGTAACTGTGTAGGTATTATGGCCTTTGGTTTTATTGCATATTTGGTTTCTGTAGTGCTTTTAAAGATGCTTTTAAAGATCACGGCACCCTGGGCAAAGGTTGTGCCTTTTGCACTTTTAGGCATTTTTCTGATTATGGCTCTTGGTTATTTTGCTAAGGAACGCTTAGCAACGAAATAAAGAAAGGTGGTAAGACATGGATAATATAATTGCTCTAAAAAACAAACTCCTGACCGCAAGACCGCTGATTCATTCCATTACCAATGCTATTTCTATTAACGACTGTGCCAATATTATCTTATGCTTGGGTGGACGTCCTATTATGGTTGAACACCCGGAAGAAGTAGCGGAAGTAACCGCTAATGCCAAAGCTCTCATGCTTAATATCGGGAATCTGACAGATGCTCATTTAAAGAGCATGCCCATTTCTTTAAAAACTGCTAATGAGTGTAATGTCCCTGCCATGTTGGATTTGGTGGGAGTTGGGTGTTCTAAGCTACGCAGAAGGTTTGTAGATAACTTGCTTCGTGATTACAAAATATCTGTAATCAAGGGGAATTACAGTGAGATTAAAGCCTTATGTCATAATATTACAACGGACGGAGTAGACACTCGTCCCGAAGACAAAAACCTGGGAGATACGATTGACAATGTTGGCATGTTAGCCCAACAGTTTAAAACCACTGTTCTTGCCAGTGGGGCCGTTGATGTTATTGGCAACCGGCAGCATATTTATACTGCCGCTAACGGTGATCCTATGATGGGAAATTTAACCGGGACAGGCTGTATGCTGGGAGCAGTGGTAAGTACTTATCTGGCGGTGACAGATCCTTTAACGGCAGCAGTTAATGCTGCGGTGGCCATGGGACTGGCAGGAGAAAAAGCTGCAAAGGTTGCCCAAGGCCCGGGAAGTTTTCATATGGCTCTTTTTGATAGTATTTGGCAGTTGTCCGAAGCAGATTTTAATTTAGGGAAAGTTGAGAAGGTAAAATGAGAAAAATTGATACGACGCTTTATTTAGTGACTAACAGTACAGGCAGAAGTGAAGAAGAATTTTTGCGTATTTTGGAAGAGGCTTGTGCGGCCGGAGTTACCTTAGTACAGCTCAGGGAAAAAGAGCGGGGCGGCAGGGAATATCTCCATTTGGCTCAGGCAGCTAAGGCTGTAACAGATAAATATAACATTCCTCTTTTAATCGATGACAGAGTAGATGTAGCCATGGCCTGCGGCTGTGCCGGTGTTCATGTGGGACAAAGCGATATTCCTGTTAATGTGGCCAGACAGCTTTTGGGTCCGGACAAGATTGTGGGAGCTACGGCCAAAACTGTTCCTCAAGCTGTAGAGGCTTATGAGCAAGGAGCAGATTATCTTGGAGTGGGCGCTATTTATCCTACCAAAACAAAAGTTATTACTGTTATCACATCTATAGACCATTTAAAAGATATTTGTGAGGCAGTGCCTATTCCGGTAAATGCTATCGGCGGTCTCAAAAAAGAAAACATAGGTGTGCTTAAGGGCAGTGGCATTGCAGGTATTTGCGTAGTTTCCAATATTATGGAAGCTAAGGACCCTGGGCAAACCACTAGAGAACTAAAAGCAGCTGTTAAAGAAATTATAGGATAAGAGTTGTGAATTTGTCACTTGCAATTTAACTTATAGTTTGCTAAAATATAAGTACTAAATGATAACAATTATTGTTTAGTCAACAAAATAAAAGCGAGGTATTGAATATGGAAAAATATGTATGCGGAATTTGCGGTTATGTTTATGATCCTGCTGTAGGTGATCCAGAACACGGAGTTGCTCCCGGTACTGCTTTTGAAGATTTGCCGGCTGATTGGACCTGCCCAAGCTGTGGCGTAGAAAAAGATCAATTTAGTAAAGAAGAATAGCAACAAGCGCCTTTGGCGCCTAAAAATATTAGTAATAAGGTCAAAAAAATCGCACTAAGTGCCCCCGGCAGGGAAATCCTTGCTAAGGGGGCATTGACCTTTTTATTGAAAAACTAAATGTGTAATGTTATAATGAAAGATACGCTGAAGGTTATGCGCAAACGCTATATTTAAGGAGTGGTTATTGTGAGTCTGTTAGTCCAAATTAGAGAAAAAGCAAGAAAGTTACAAAAGACTATTGTTCTGCCTGAAGGTCAAGATCAAAGAATCATCGAAGCTGCCGCTGAAATCGTTAAACAAGGTTTAGCTAAACCTGTTGTTATCGGTGATGCAGAAAGAATTAAAAGAGTTGCCGGTGATTTAGGTCTTTCTATGGATGGAGTAGAAATACTGGAACTGGAAAAAACCGGGCATTTAGATGAATATGCTACGGAATTTGCTAAATTAAGAGCCAAAAAAGGTATGACCTTTGAACAGGCTAAAGATACCATGCTTAAGGCTCCTGTTTTCTATGCTGCCATGATGGTACGTAAGGGAGTGGCTGACGGCGTTGTATCCGGTGCTGCAGCTCCTACTGCGCAAGTAATCAGAGCCGGTTTACAAATTATCGGAACCAGACCTGGCATCAAAACAGTTTCTTCCGTATTCGTTATGGAATTAACCGAGAGACAAGACACCTATGGTGAAATTTTGCTCTTTGGTGACTGCTCTGTTATTCCTGAACCTACTTCTGAGCAATTAGCTGATACTTGTGAATCAGCAGTTGAGACTGCTAAGAACCTGTTAGGAATGGATGGTAAAGTTGCTTTGTTATCCTTCTCTACAAAGGGTTCTGCTTCTCATCCCAGCATTGATGTAGTTAAGGAAGCCGGCAAGCTTCTAAGAGACAGAAAAGTTACTTTTGCTTTTGATGATGAATTACAAGCTGATGCTGCTTTAGTTAAGTCTGTAGCAGAAAAGAAATGCCCGAGCTCTAAAGTCGCAGGTCATGCCAACATCTTAATATTCCCGAATTTGGCAGCAGGCAACATTGCTTATAAACTGGTACAACGTTTGGCAGGAGCTAATGCCTACGGTCCTTTACTGCAAGGTTTAGCACATCCTATCAATGATTTGTCCAGAGGCTGCAGTGCACCTGATATCGTAGATACTGTAGCTCTTACTGCTGTTCAATCTACTACTAATAAATAAAAACGGCAATATTTGCCATATAATTCGTCAAGATGGACTGTAACACAATGACTTTTTGTTATTGCGTTTACAGTCCATTTTTAACATTATATCGGCCGCATAGTAGCGTATTATCTTTTCTAGGTCCTCATCGCACCGCGGCTAAACGGCACTAAAGTGCCTGCCGCTGTGCTTTACACGTCCCGAAAAGATAAACACGCTCCTCTCGGCCTTTTTATTATAGTGTTACAGCTCCTTTTTCTTTGGCTGAATTGTGCTATAATTTAATTACTATAGGTATTTGTAATTTCTTGTACCAAGGAGAACTATTATGGCAGAGAGAAAAATGACCTTGTTTGAACTGATCAGAAATGAATTGCTGGATGAACGGTATCTTGAATTAAGAGGCTTGGATAAAAAAGCTACAGAGGTTTTTGTTCGGAAAAATAATATTGAGCTAATGAGTGCCGACCTGGAAAAAATCCAGGACCAGGGTGGCTGGTTTTTATCAACCCGTGTTTTAAAGATAGCGACGAAGTATTTGCCTGAACTTGCAGATGCACCCCAAGAGGGCTGGCTGCTTCATTGCTATAACTACATATTGGGATTATTGTTTCCTCCGGAAGAAAATTTGACGGATGAAACAAGAGAAACAATATCTCCGGAAGCTGAAGATAAGTATCGGACAGGCCGCATGGAGCTTTTGCAGGTGCTGCAAAGTATCTACGATTATGAAGCTATGACTTTAGCTTTTGACCCTACTAAAGAAATGGTGCTTTTAAGTGATACGGAAGTCCTTAATAAGGGTTATACCAGAGAATATCTGCATATGAAAAAATGGCTTAAAGACCGTTATTTTTATGTGTTTATGCGTCTGGGAATTGATATTACACCATTTAATACTCTTGGTCATGTGGGTGGGGTTCATTATGTTGCCATGTTTATGGCCAGACAACTAAGTAAACTGAAAGTACCCATTGATTTGGCCCTAATTTCAGGGGCGGCTCTCTGCCATGATATTGGTAAATACGGTTGCAAGAAAAAAGAGGGAAAACGAGTTCCTTATCTTCATTATTACTATACAGGGAATTTCTGTCAGCGGGTAGATCTTAATGCTATTGGTCATATTGCGGCCAATCATTCTGTCTGGGATTTGGAGCTGGAAAATTTATCGGTAGAATCACTGCTTTTGATTTATGCAGATTTTCGAGTGAAGAGCAGCAGAGATGTTAAAGGCTGGGAAGTAGTGCATTTTAATACTTTGGCAGAGGCTTTTAATGTCATTCTCAGCAAACTTGATAATGTTGACACAGCTAAAACTCAGCGTTATCAGAAAGTATATGCCAAACTGGCTGACTTTGAAAGATATATGCAGGAGTTGGGGGTAGTAACGGAGCTGCCCAAAGACTTTGCCCTGGAGCCTTCCCAGCCTCTTAAACCAATTCATCGTGATAAGGTTCTTCTGGAAGGGAACAAAGTTATTGACCAGCTTAAATTTATGGCTATCAATCACAATATTCACTTAATGAATATTTTTCTTAATGATGATGCGTTCAGCAATTTAATAGAGGCGGCGCGAAGCGAACGGCTTTGGAAGAATGTGCGGACCTATATAGGTATTTTCAGTGAATATTCTACCTATATGACTGAGCGGCAGGAGGCCTTGATACTCCAGTTTCTTTATGAGCTGTTATCCAGCAAAGAAGGAGATATCAGGCGCAGTGCAGCTGCTTTAATGGGGCGTATTGTTGCTAATTTTGATGATAAATATACAAAAGAATTGCCTGAGGGAGTTGTTTTGCCCCGCAAACATGTTAATAGTCTGTCCGTTTTCGCTCAATATTTAGATATGATAATGTATCCCAACAGACATTATACAGAACAGCATAAGCTATGGATTGGTTATTGCCTCAGTGATTTTATCAGTGCAGTTCTTAAGGGCTGCACTAAAGGGAAATTGGGTCAGTATCTTGAAGCAATGGATAAGTATTATGCCAGAACTGATTATAGTGCGGAACAGTATATTATTTTGTCTACGGCTCTGATTGATATGGGAAATATTTATCAGAAGGATGCAAAGTTTTTACAGACTGCAAAAAACTTTATTAGGGCAGGCAGAGCTTCAACGGAACAAAATATTCGGGTAGCAGCAATTAATGCCCAAAGAAAATTATTCGAAGATTATAACGAAGAAACATATTACAGTGACATCCTGCAGGAACTGCATATGCCACCCAAACAGGAATTTTTTTCGGCCACAGAGGGTGGTCTCTTTCTGGTTGATTTAAAGATGAGCACCCATTGGGTGATTAAGGTAACCAATATTGCCTTGATGCTTCATTACGTGGACGAAAAAAGCGCTCCCGGCAGTATCATGCATTTGGGAATGCATTTAATTAATTTGCTTAAAGGCAGCGAGTCAATTTATGTACGGAGAAGAGCAGGTGAAGGACTCCTCAGCATTTCTTCGGGTATGACTTATGCCCAGCGTAATGAATTGGCCGTTGAATTGTTTAACGGTTTAAAAATCGGAGATCCGCAAATAGCCGAATATGTGCCGGAATATTTGGGCCGCATGATATTGAAATTGCCACCGCAGGAATTTGATGAATTTATCAATACCATGTCGGAACAGATTCTTACGGCTAATATTCCTTTGGCAGCCTCAATGGTAAATACCGTAGGTGTAGTTTTGGAAAATTTTGCAGATTTTACCAAAGAATTTGCAGAACCTAAAGATGCTAACGAAAAACGCCAATTGCGACTTCTCTATATTATGATCAGGGCATATGCTCATTATGATAAGGAACTGAGCAGAGATGCTTTGTGGGATATTGGCAGATTTATTTTCAACAGTTGTATTATGACTATGGAACAAAAAGATTTTCTGTTTATTCATTGCTACAAAAAGCTCTTTATCATGCTAACGGAAAATCAGGAAGGAAATTTGGAATTCTATAGTAATGCAGCTGTCTTGAACCATATTTATCGTTATATCAGTCAGCACCAATTTGCTCAAGGAGAATTTCAATTTCTTCAGAGAAACAAAATCTGTTTCTATCCCGGGACTTTTGACCCATTTAGCTTAGGACATAAAGCTGTGGCACAAAAAATCAGGGATATGGGATTTGATGTGTATTTAGCTTTGGATGAATTTTCCTGGTCCAAGCATACCCAGCCCAGACTTATGCGCCGGAAGATTATGAATATGTCTGTAGCTAACGAAGAAAATATTTATCCTTTCCCTGATGATATTCCTATTAATATTGCTAATCCTCTTGATGTAAAAAAATTAAAAGACATTTTTGCTGATAAAGAATTATATTTGGGCGTAGGCATGGATGTTATTGAAAATGCCTCAGCTTACAGGGAACCATTAACTTCTGATTCTATTCAAATGGTTAATCATATTGCTTTTGTACGGCCGGGACAGGAAGAATCCGATGCTAAGATGTCTGAGGCAGAAAAGACCATTAAGGGCAAACTAATAAAATTATCTCTTGAGAAAGAATTTGAAGGCATCAGCTCAACGAAAATTCGTGATAACATTGACTTGAATTTGGATATTTCCAATTTAATTGATGCGGTAGCTCAGAACTTTATTTATAATCATAATTTGTATTTACGTGAACCTGCCTACAAACAGGTTTTGGAATCCTTGGAAATTGATATCGGTGCTTTTAAACCCAGAGGAGCAGAAAGCCTGTGGCCTTTTAGCGGCAAACTGTTGGATATGGGGTATCAGGCAGGGGTTCTGGATGACTATATTGAAAGAAAAAATGTTTGGACCCTCTATATTGATGATGCAGGAAAAAGAAAAGCCATGATTGGGTACGGAGCTGTCCATGGAGTAGGAACCAGACAACTTTTGGACGAGTTTGAAGATTCTTATGTGGCGGCACATATTCGTGATGCGGCCGATGGCAGCATTGCTTCTATTGGTTTTATTTATGCAGACGATAGTTCCGATATTGCTAATGTGAGCCAAATTGTTATTACGGAACTTTTGACGGAACTTATTGCCAGAGATTACAGCTATGCTGTTTATCACCCGGTGGATCCGGCCGGTTACAATGGTCCGATTATCAAAGCACTGGAAAGACAAGGATTTATTAATATTGCTCCACCTAAGGCCAAATACCCTTTGTATGCAGTTAATATGAAATCTCCCGTGGTTATTTTCCGGGATGCGGAAACTGTGCTGAAAAATCCTTTCAATAAGGATTGGCGGGTGCAGAAAGCTTTTGCCAGAGCTCATAATAATTTGCTGGCGGCTTTGAATAAAATCTATCCCGGTAAACTTCTTTTAAGCTTTAATACTAGTGCCATTCATAACAAAATTATTCGTATGATGGCAGATATTAACGGCGTTTCTTTGGTAAGTGATACTGGCAAAGAGCGGGGACCTTACATGTGCGTGCCTTTCGGTAAAGCTTTAAGTGATGTTTCTGTGCTTAATACAGTTACGAAAGCGTTGCATATTGATAAATACTTTAATAGGGCAGTAAAGGGTTTTACTATTTCTCAAACCCACAATTATTCAACCGTTGATAATCAGGTAAAGACCATTAAATCATTTGCCATGCCGGTTATATTAATTGATGATCTGCTTCATAAGGGTCATAGAATGCGTATACTGATTCCTTATCTGGAAAAAAACAATGTGGAAGTCAAAGAGGTTTTAGTTGGTGTTATGACCGGCCAGGCCATGGACTTTTTAGCAGAAAAACATATTACCGCAGAGTGTGCATACTTTTTGCCCACGTTAGAAGCCTGGATGAATGAAAGGGACTGCTATCCATTTATCGGTGGAGACGGCATTGACAATGCGCATAATTACAGTGGCTATGACAGCAATCCTACAATTAATTTTATCCTTCCTTATGTGAATCCGGCCTTTATTGGCAAGAATAACAATAAAGCGATTTTCCTATATTCCATGACATGCCTGCAAAATGCCGCTTATATTATGCGTACTTTACAGGATGTTTATCAGGAGATTTATGAAAAGCGCCTGACTTTGAAACGTTTGGGAGAAGTATTTACCTATCCCCGTATTCCGGATATTGATGTAGGTGTGAAGTTCGATGAAAATATGGATCCGGTCCGTTTTATCGAAAATGATATTGAAAGGCTTATTCGTCTCCAATGGGGCGAAGGAGATAAGCTTGTGTAATGCATTATGCAAAGGAGATGTTTCCGTGGAAAAACAATATAAAATCAGTGACCTGCCTAAAAGTTTAGGAATCACTGCATCATTGCCTTTAGATTATTCCCCTTTACTCAAGAAAAAATACAGGGTAAATATTCTGGCCTTGGGAGACGTGGGAACTACGATGCTGATAGGTCTCAGACTTTTAGGCTGGGATGTTATTAGCTCCATCGGGATTTGTGATATTAATACTAAAAATTTGGAGAGATTACAACTGGAAATCAATCAGATCAGATATCCCTTTGCTGATTGGCAGGACAGCAGCATGCCGCAGCTGCCTGCTGTGCACATTGTTGCAGAAGACAAGCTGTTTGACTGTGATGTTTTTATCTTTTGTGCCAGTAAAGGAGTACCGCCTTTAGGTGCTCAGGGAGACGTAAGAATGGCTCAGCTGGCTGCTAATCGAAGCTTAGTAGCACATTTCGCCCAACTGGCTAAAAAAGCTTCCTATAAGGGCTTAATTTGTGAGGTAGCAGATCCGGTGGACCCTTTGGCTAAAGCATTTTTTCTGGATGCAGGACTAAAGCCTTCGCAGGTGCAGGGATATGGTCTTGGGGTCATGAATGCCAGAGCTTGCTATTATGCCGAACAAGATCCTGCTTTGCTCCATTATCTAACAGAAGGCAGAGCTTTTGGTCCTCATGGGGAAGATTTAGTTATTGCCGACAGTCTCAGAAATTACAATGACAGTTATTCCTGCCAACTTACGGATTTAACTGTACATGCCAATGTAGCAGTCAGAGACCTGGGTTACAAGCCGTATATTGCCCCGGCCATGTCTTCGGCTGCCATATCAATCCTGCTGACTTTGCGCGGGGCATGGCACTATGGCTCGGTATATATGGGAAATGAGAATAAAGGTGCTTATTTTGGGGTGAGAAACAAACTTACGACTCAGGGAATTGTGTACGAAAATGCCGAAGTTTGTGAGAAATTGTTTCAGAGATTGGAACATGCCTATGTGAATTTGGGTAAGCTTATCTAAGAAGGTGTTTGAATGTTAACTTTGGTAAAAATAGGCTGGCAGGAAGCACCCGGTTCAGAGCGAATGAAAATTGTCCTGACCGAGGCCTTGAACAATAAGAAATATACAACCATGGAAAGGGTACCGGACTTTACTGCCTGGCTGCAGCAACCGGCTCAGGTTCGGAAAGAAACAAAATTTATTTTTGCTGTTTCCCTGGGAACCGGTGCTTTAAATGCTGCTTATATAGACTGGCTGAATTGTTTCTTAAATAATCCTGATTGTCTGGTTGAGTGCACAGGTGTTGTGGTAGTTGATGGCTCAGGAGAGTTGTTTACGAAAAAAATAGGACGGGAATTGATTTTTGTCGCTAATCGGGCAGGCTGTGCTTTTCCGGGACAGCCACTGATTGAAGCTACCGGTTCTCTTTACAATTTTACCATCCGAGCTCAGCTACAGGGACTGGATAACATGGCGGCTTATCAAAAAGCTGTTAAAGATTTGGTGGAGAAACTAGTTGCTTTTTCTGCAACAGCCAGTGAACTCCCAAAAATAAATGACAAAAGACCCAAGAAAAAAATTGCAGTTATTCATGCCAGTATTTATAAAACATCCAATACCATTCTTTTGTGGAATTTAGTAAAAAAGCAAATAGGTGACAAAGCGGAAATTGAAGAAATCTCTTTGCGGAACGGAGAGGTTATTGATTGCCGAGGCTGCAATTATGAAACTTGTCTGCACTTTGGAGAACAGGGCAGCTGTTTTTATGGGGGAGTTATTGTAGAAAAAGTTTATCCTGCGATTTCTCATAGTGACGATATAGTGCTTTTGTGCCCCAATTACAACGATGCAGTCAGTGCTAATCTCACTGCTTTTATTAATCGTTTAACAGCTTTGTTTCGCAAAAAGTTTGCAATGTTTGCTCATAAGAAAATTTTCGCCCTGGTAGTGTCAGGCTATAGCGGCGGTGACATTGTAGCCGAGCAAATAATTGATGCTATGAATTGCAATAAAAACTTTATTTTACCGGGGAAATTTGCTTTGGTGGAGACCGCCAATGCTCCTCAAAGTATTTTGCAATGCCAAGGGATTGAGCAAAGAGCTTTACTTATGGCAGAAAGATTACTACAATGAGAATGAGAACATTAATAGGGGGAAACAGAAATGCTTCTAAAAGATGCCACCATAGGACAGAACTGCATTGTGGAAAAGATTAATCTGCCTTTTCAAATGGAACGCCGGTTAGAGGCGCTGGGTATGACTAATAATACATCAATTTCTGTTATAAACAGAAAAGGTAAAGGTATATTAATAATCAGACTACGGGGAACTAGATTTGCTTTAGGCTATAACATTACAAAAAATATTGAAGTGAGGCCGGCATAATGAGCACTGATTTAACTATAGGTTTTATAGGTAATCCTAATTGCGGGAAAACCACCTTGTTTAATGCATATACCGGTGCCAAATTAAAAGTAGCAAACTGGCCCGGCGTTACGGTTGAAAAAGTTGAGGGGGCTATTAGAGCCCACAATATGAATATTCACCTGGTTGATTTACCGGGTACATATAGCTTGACTTCTTATACAATGGAAGAAACTGTGTCCAGAAACTTTATCTTAAGTGATGAAGTGGATGTTATTATTAACGTTGTGGATGCCTCTGCCTTGGAACGCAGTTTGTATCTTACGCTGCAGCTGCTGGAACTGGGTAAACCGGTTGTCTTGGCATTAAATATGATGGATATAGTGTATAAAAGAGGCATGGAAATAGACTTGCACCGTCTGCCGGAAATGTTGGGTATTCCTACCGTGGCTGTATCTGC
>JALCSJ010000010.1 GCA_022653215.1 Acidaminococcaceae bacterium | reverse complement strand
AATTTATTTTACAGGCAGTATTGACAGTCTTTTACATTATCCTGACGGTTCTTTAGGTATTGTTGATTACAAGACAGGCCGACCTCCTGAGCAAGGTGAAGAAAAGCAAGGCTACCAAAGGCAATTACTTATTTATACTCTGGCAGCGGAGAAAATTTTTAATAAAAAAGTAACTTCTGCCCAACTGCATTTTCTGCAGAATTGTTCTGCTCAGGACCTACTCGGTGATAAAAAGAAGGGAAAAGTACAGCTTAAAGAATTAATCAATGAGATTCGCAATAAAAAAAATGAACAGGACTTTCCAGTCCTGTCCACAGGTTGTAAATATTGTCCCTATAGTTTCTTTTGTAAAAAAGTTTAAGAAAAAGATTACAGCAGTTCTAAAGAATCACCGGGGTCTACCACAAACACTTGTGCTTTGCCTCCTGCTTCAACTTCATCTTTAAATTTCTCAGGATCTTGAGCAATAAGAGGCCAAGTATTGTAGTGAACGGGAATGATTTTCTTTACTCCCAAGAGTTCTACGGCAACTTTGGCATCCTCAGGCCCCATGGTGAAATTGTCACCGATAGGCAGGACCGCATAATCAATGTGTTCAAGCTTAGCCAAAAGAGCCATATCACTAAATACACAAGTGTCACCGGCAAAATATACTGATACTCCATAGTAATTTACGATAAAGCCGCAGGCATGACCGCCGGCAATGCCGCTGCCATGAAAAGCGGGAGTGATACGAACTTTACCGAAAGGAAATTGATGAGTTCCGCCCAAATGCATGCTGTGTACTTGGCAGCCGGCATTTGCTGCGGCATTAGCCACTTCAGCCGTAGAAATAAATGTAGCTTTATTGTTTTTGGCTATTTCGTAAGCTGAACCAAGATGGTCACCATGATTGTGGGTGACCAAAACATGGGAAACATGAATATCGGAAGCTTTTATTCCGGTAGGGTTTCCATCCAAATAAGGATCAAAAATAATAGCATCATTATCGTGCTCCAACATAAAACAAGCATGATGAATAAATTTAAAAGTAACCATAAATTCGCCTCCCCAATAATTGTATACATTTATTATAAACTATCTATTATTTTTTGCAAAGAACTTTACAACCTTAGCCAAATACAGTACAATGCTAATTGTATGTGTTTTTAAAAAAATTTATTGAGGTGGAGAAGATGAATTTTTATTTGGCAACAATTATTTGTTATGCCATAGTACTGGTTGGATTGGGGTATTTTATCGGTAAGCACGTGAAGGGTGCAGCAGATTTTTTTGTAGGCAACAGGGATTTTGGCTGGCCTTTGCTTTTTACCACACTGATTGCCGCTAATATTGGGGCAGGCTCGACTGTAGGGGTTACAGGACTGGCTTTTAAGTTTGGCGTTTCCAGCTGGTGGTGGATTGGCTGCAGTGGACTTGGGTCTTTGCTTTTGGCCTATGTAGTTGGTCCTAAAGTTTGGAAGATAGCTAAAGAACGAAATCTTTTTACCATGGGAGATTATTTGGATTATCGCTATGCTCCCGCTTTTAGAGCTGTAACGTCTACTATGATGGCAGTAGGAACCCTGGCACTGTTTTCCGGGCAACTTATCGGTATTGCCTGGATTTTAAATGTGGTAGCCGGTATTGATAAGCTTTACGGTATTATTATCGGAGCGGTGGTTGTAACAGTCTATTTTTCTGCCGGCGGCCTACGCAGTGCTGCTGTAGTTAATATTTTGGAATTAGCAGTCATCTTAATTGGTTTCATCGTTGCCACACCCTATGCTTTAAGCTATGTAGGAGGGTGGGGTAATTTACAGGTAACTATAGCACATAATTTAGGAGATGCTGCTAAAACAGCTAAATACTTTGCCTGGGACGGTATGGGGTATTCTACTATAATTGGTTATTTCTTAATGCTCACACCGGCTTTTTGCATTTCTCCCGGACTTATTGGTAAGGTTTACAGTGCCAAAAATACCAAAGCTGTTAAAGTTGGTACTTTGCTTAATGGTATTGTACAACTGGTTTTTGCCTTTTTACCTTTGTTAATCGGTATGTGCGCTTTTGCAGCTTTTCCTGATTTAAAAAATCAGGAACTGGCTTTACCTACAGCCATGAAAGAAATGATGCCTTTTGGCATTGCGGCTTTGGCTTTATCAGCTATCTTTGCAGCAGAGGTTAGTACTGCAGATACAGTATTGTATATGCTGGCTACTTCCTTGTCCAAGGATTTGTATAAGACCTTTTTCCGTCCTCAGGCCAGTGATGCTGAACTTTTGAGCTTTAGTCGTAAAGTTACGGTGGTTTGTGGTCTGGTAGGTATTTTTGTGGCTCATTTTATGGCCAATATTATTACAGCTCTTTCTATTTTCTATTCCTTAATGACTGTGTCTTTAGCAGCACCTTTCCTCTTTGGTCTGTTTTCAAAAAAAGCATCTACCAAAGGAGCTTTTGTCTCTGCAGGTATTGGTGTTGCCTTGACTTTAGCTTTGCAATTTGGTAATGGTGGCAAGGGTTTATGGATTTTAAATGCCACCTCCACCGGTATTTTGGCTGCTGCAATTATGATGTTTATCAGTTTGTTTGTTTTCCCTCGTAAGGAGAAAGCCCAATAATGAAAAAGTCTTTTATTTCCTTTTTCTTAACCTTAAGCTTTATATGTTTACAGGCCCCGGTTTTAGCAGGGCCTAAAGATAATGCCTTAATTAAGGTACGTGGAGATAAATTGCCTTTTAATAATTTGCTGGAAAACGAAAAAGCCAGGGAAATTCGTAATGCCAAAAAAGTTATTACTGATCGTGATTTGCAAATTTTAGGCTCGGTATTGTTAACTAAAAGAGATATTTGGCACTTACCGGAAGATTACGAAAAAATAACTATTAAAGGTAAAGCTGTGGCTACCCGTCAGCAGGCAGTAGCTTTTCTTAAATGGTATTGCCCGGTTTTACCTTTGGACACTACACCGGAAGAACTGGTAACTGATTATTACTTGGAAGCTTCCAAAGAAGGCATGAAGTGGGATATGGTGTTCTGCCAGGCTCTTTTGGAAACCGGATTCTTTAATTTCGGCGGAACTGTGGTTCCCGAGCAGAATAATTTTTGCGGTTTAGGTACAACCAGTGCTACAGTGCGAGGGTCCTATTTTTTAACCCCATTGCTGGGAGTCCGTGCCCATGTTCAGCATCTGATGGCTTACACAACCATGGAGAAGCCTCGTAATGAAATTATTGATCCAAGATATAAGTTAGTGCATGATTTAAAGAGCAAAACAGGTTTTGCCACTACCTGGCGTGAATTAAATGGTAAATGGGCAACAGGCAGCGACTATGCCGAAAAGATAATTGCCTTACATGAAGAAATGAAAAGTATAATTGCTGTTAACGGTAATTTGTTAGAACATAGTAGGTTGAGGTGAAATTAATGCATATAGTTTTAGTTGAACCGGAAATTCCCGGCAATACAGGAAATATTGCCAGATTGTGTGCGGCTACTGGCTGTAAGCTCCATCTGGTAAGACCTTTAGGGTTTACCATTGATGACAGATATCTGAAGCGGGCAGGATTGGATTATTGGCACATGCTGGATGTGCAGTATTATGATTCAGTGTATGAAGTTTTGGCGAAATACCCCAACAGTCCAAAGTTTCTGCTTACCAGCCATGCTCATAAATCTTATACCAGGGTAAAATACAGTCCTGATTCCTTGTTGATTTTCGGACGGGAAACAGCCGGTTTACCCCAAAAATTTCTTGGGGAATTTCCTGATGACTGCGTACGGATTCCTATGGTCAGCAGTGCACGTTGCTTGAATCTGGCTAATTCTGCTGCCATTGTTTTATATGAAGCTTTGCGTCAGAATGATTTTGACCAAGTGGAGGGAACCATATGATTTGTCTTAAAGAATTTGAATTTGATGCTGCGCATTTTTTGCCTAATTATCATGGAAAATGTGAGCGGCTGCATGGTCATACCTATAAATTGGTTGTCCAGGTGGAGGGTACGCCTGATGTCGAAGGTATGGTCATGGACTTTAGCCTGTTAAAAAAGACTGTTCAAGATACAGTTTTGGTGAAATTGGATCATAGCTGTTTAAATGATTTATTGCCTCAACCTTCAGCAGAAAATATTGCTGTCTGGGTTTGGCAGCAGCTGGTTTACAAACTCCAAGGTGAAAATTATAAGCTATATGAAGTGCAAGTCTGGGAAACCAGAACCAGTGGGATTATTTACAGGGGGTAGAAATGTTAAAAGATGTCCAGGGCCAGGCTGACTTTCGCCGGATGCCTTTGAAACATGTAGGAATTAAAAACCTCAGATGGCCAATTGTGGTCAAAGACAAAGCCAAGGGTGAGCAGCATACCGTGGCTAATTTCACTTTGGCAGTGGATTTGCCCCAGGAACTGCGTGGTACCCATATGAGCCGCTTTGTTGCCGTGTTACGTGATTTAGGCACTATACATCCTTCCGGATTGGAAAGTATCTTAGATACTCTTAAAGAAAATCTTCAGGCCAAAAAGGCCATGCTGGAAATGGATTTTCCTTATTTTATAGAAAAAACAGCCCCTGTTTCAGGAGAAAAGGCCTTGCTGGATTTAAATTGTCATTATCGGGCAGAGAAAACCGATAAATTTTCCTTATATATTTGTGTAGAAGTACCTATTCATACTCTTTGTCCCTGTTCTAAAGAAATTAGTTCTAACGGGGCTCACAATCAAAGAGCTATTGCCAAGTTGGAAATAAAAAATGCCGGGATGGTCTGGTTGGAAGAACTGGCTGCCATGGCAGAAAAAGGTGCTTCTGCCCCGATTTATTCTTTGTTGAAAAGACCTGATGAAAAATTTGTCACGGAACAAGCCTATGCCACACCACGCTTTGTAGAAGATGCGGTTAGGGAAATTGCTCTAGCTATGGCTCAAGATAAGCGCATTGGGTGGTACAGGGTTACTGTAGAAAGCATGGAAAGTATTCATAATCATGATGCTTTTGCCTGCATAGAAAGAGACTAATCATGTACAGAAAAGTAGATTTGGAACAATGCTCAAGGGAAATGCAAAAGATGCTGGTGCCGGAAATAGGGGTAAAGCTTATGACGGAAAAAGCTGCCATTGAGCCCTTAAAATTTTTCCGGGTAAGATCTCCGGCTGCTAATATAATCAAGCAGGAAATGTTATCTCTGGGCGGGGAATGTGCTACCGAACCGGGAGCCATTACCTGTGCCGGAAAGTATGTTGATATTATATTATTGGGAACAGTAGGCCAATATAAAAGACTGATAGGAAAACTGCAGTTAATGGAAGGCTGGTTTGGCCTAAATACTATTATTAAAGAATTGGACAGCTATCTAAATCGTGGCAGTTTATTGACGATTTTCGCTGATGGACGTACTTTGCATTATGAAAAAATGAAAATAATGGGGATTATAAATATTACTCCCGATTCTTTTTATGCCGGTTCACGAGTGGATCAGGGTGACAGTCTTTTATGCAGAGCAGAAAAGATGCTGAAAGACGGTGCGGATATTTTAGACATAGGTGGTGAATCCACCCGTCCCGGTTCAGAAGCTGTTAGTTGTGAAGAAGAAATGAGCAGGGTTGTTCCTGCTATTAAGCAACTAAAAAAAGCTTTTCCCCAGGCTGTTATTTCTATTGATACAAGAAACAGTCAATCTGCCAAAGAAGCTTTCTTGGCAGGAGCTGATATTATTAACGATGTTTCGGCAGGGGAAGCAGATCCGGCCATGCTGCCATTAGCAGCAGAGAGCAAATCTCCCATTATTCTCATGCATATGAGAGGTACGCCTCAGACTATGGGTGAAAAAACCGGTTATAAGAACGTAGTTGACCAGGTAGCAGAATATTTAGCAGAACGAATGGCAGCCTGCCAAGCTTTAGGTATTAACAATGACAAGCTGATTTTAGATCCCGGTATCGGGTTTGCCAAAAATGCTGAAGAAAATTTAGAACTCCTTCGTCAATTAAGCGCTTTTACCGGCTACGGAGTACCGGTGCTTTTAGGGGCATCCCGTAAACGAACCATTGGAGAGGTTTTGGGTAATCTACCGGCAGAGGAAAGGCTGGAAGGTACCTTAGCTACCAGCTGCAGAGCTGTTTTTTCCGGAGTTAATATTGTGCGGGTACATGATGTCCGGGAAAACTTCAGAACTATCCGCATGTTGGAGGCTATGCTATAATGTCTGTGGCTTATGTTGCTTTGGGAAGCAATCTAGGAAATCGTAAAGAAAATATTCAGCAGGCCATGGCTTTATTAAAAGAAGCCCATGTAGAAATCCTGGACCAGTCTTCATGGTACAAAACAAAACCATATGGTGTTACCGACCAGCCGGATTTTCTTAACGGAGTAATCAAGCTGGAGTGGACCGGAACTCCTCAGACTTTGCTTGCTGTATTACTTTCTGTAGAAAAAACCATGGGACGAAAAAGACTACGGCATTGGGGAGAACGGAATATTGATTTGGATTTGCTGTTTTTTGACGATATTGTTATGAAAACAGAAAATTTAACTTTGCCTCATCCTGATTTGCAAAACAGAATCTTTGTATTAGAACCTCTTTGTGAAATTGCCGGTAAATTGGTTCACCCTGTTTTAGGAAAAACTATGGAAGTTTTATTAGGGGAATTACTGGCAAGATAATGTTATTGTGTTATAATTAATAACAAATCCATATAGAAAAAGAAAGCAGGATGTTTAGATGTCAGGAGAAAATATAGGCTTAAAAATTAAAATTGGAGCATTGCTTACAGTTATTTATGCTGTTTTAGCAGGCATTTCTTCACAACTGGTAATAATTCCGGGGGTTACAGGGTATCGTTTAATGGATGCTCTTCCTATAGTTTACGGTCTCCTTTTTGGCAGCACCGGGGCTTTTGCCTGTGGTGTTGGTGTTTTGTTTGCAGATGCTTTTGCCAATAACTTATCTTATGTGAGTTTTGTGGCTTTTTTGGGTGCTTACGGAGCTGCCTATATTCCTTTCCGAGTTTGGCAGGGAATGAAAAGTGAAAGAGAACCTGTTATTATTTTGGAATCTACCAGGACTTTAACTATGTTTATTGTACTGGCTGTATTGGCTGCCATTCCTCAAGCCATGGTTATTCCTTTACTGACGGATAGAATGGGTATAGCTCCTTACACCAGTGTGTATTATGTAATCTTATTAAACAGTTTATTCTTTTCTGTGGTAGGCGGAACCCTTCTTTACAAATTCTTTTCTTTGCGTTTTTTGGAAGGAACCAGCCACCAGCTTTGGCTTATGGTAAGAGATACTAAAACTACAACCAAAATATTGGCTACTTCTTTATTGAGAATTACTTTAACAGGAGCTTTTGTGGGAGTGGCTTTTACGGTTTTGCTGCCACAGGAATTCGGACAAAACATTATTATTTATGTTATGGGAATTATTTCTTTGGTATTATTAATACTTACAAGAATTTAACTAAGGTTGGATCAGCATGATTTTATTAACAATGATTATTCAAATTTTATTACTGACAGCTTTTTTCTGGGCCGCAGGAACTATTGGACTGGGTTTATTGGCCGGCAAGAGAAAAGCTAAACTAATAGCAAAGCAGCATTGCTTTGCTATTATTGTCTGTGCTCACAATGAAGAAAACGTTATAGAAAATTTATTGCACAGTTTAGCAGACCAGACTTATGATAAAGCCTATTATCATGTTTTTTTGCTGGCAGATCATTGCAACGATGCCACAGCATCACTTGGTAAAAAGTTTTCTAATGTAACTGTCTGGGAAAGAAATTCAGGAGCCAGAACAGGCAAGGGAGCTGTTCTTCATTGGGGTATCGAGTTAATCAGGGATAAAACCGGCAATAAATACGACAGCTATATTGTTTTTGATGCAGACAACAGAGCTACCCCTAATTTTGTAGAAGAAATAAATAAGAGTTTCTGTTCAGGGGCCAAATTGGTTATGGGCAACAGAAAGTCACTTAATCCTTATAGTTCAATTATCAGCAGCTGGTATACTATTTATTGGCAGACGGTAGATTGCCTATATTGCCGACCTAGGTCTAATTTAGGCTTAGCCGCCATTATTTCCGGTACAGGCTTTGCTTTTCAAGCTGATTTACTGGGACCGGAAGGTTGGGATACTACCAGCATTACGGAAGATATTGAATTTTCCATGGGGCAAAATCTTAAGGGTGTTTTTGCCGTGTATTGGGAAAAGGCGGTGTTTTATGATGAACAGCCTACTAATCTTGCTACTATGCTTTCCCAAGTCCGTCGGTGGTGTACAGGGAACTTTCAGATTGCAGCCAAGTATAGGAAAATCTGGTGGAAACATTTTTGTGCTCAACCTAATTTAAAGTTAATTGATAATTTTATTCCGATTTTTCTTGCAGTTATGTTTGGCTTTTATTTGATTTTGAATTTTTGCTGGTTGTTTTATAATGCTGCCAAGGATGTTAATCCTTTTGGTTTAATAGATATTATCTGGTGGAGCTTTTTGTATATTCTTAGCATTGGCGTCAGTTACGCTGTGATTAAATACAGTTCTTTTGATTTAAAAAAATTGCAGCCGGCGATTTTAACCAGCGGGATTTATTGTATAATCTTTTCTCTTATTGCCGTGTATTCACTTTTTAAGCCTGTGAAAAGCTGGCAGCCCATCGAGCATGGGAAAACCAAATAAATGTTTAAAGTAAATAAAAATAATATATGAAACAGGATGGTTATAATTTCCCTGCTTGGCAACGGCCACAGGAAAAGGTACCATCCTGTTTTATTATCCTTAGGGGTTGGACGTTGAAATATATGGTATTTAAGGTTATAATCTTCTTAGAAACTTTTATGGGAGGTGCTGAAATTGAAAAAACGCCGGTGTTTTTTGTTGACTCTTTTCTTTTGCTTTATTATGGCAGGTACAGTTTTGGCTAATTCGGCTGTAAGTAATGATGGTTATTTTAAAGGGATTAAGCTTTGTGGAAAAGTTAAGGTTGTCGAATACAATGGGGATATTAAAGTTCAGGTAGTAAACAGTTTTCCTGATTTGAAGGTCAAAGTTGTAAGTAATTTTCCGGATAAAATCGGTGAATGGAAATTTGTAGAATATGGTCAGGATTTTACCGTACAATTTGTTACCAGTTTCCCTGACCTTAAGATTAAATATGTAAATTCTTTCCCTGGGGTAAATTAAAACACCATGGTCAGGAAATAAGGGGATAGTGTGAAAAATTTTAGTTGTATCCAGAAACTGAAAAAACATTATTCAGAACAACACAAAAAAAACTGCTTTAAATTTATGGCAGTTCTTTTCTTGTTGTTCTTTTTTATGCTAGCCTATACCCCGGGTCAGCCTCTTGCTCAGGCTGCCTCAAAACAAGTGCTGTTTATTAGTTCTTATTCTCTGGACTGGGATGGGTTTCCCAAGCAATTAGAAGGTGTTAAATCAGAATTAGACGATTCTGTGGAAATTAAATATATCTTTATGTATGGCAAATTTAATACGCCGGAACAAGCTAAGGCAAAGGCCCATGCAAATGTCCAATTTATGTTAAAGGTTGTGCCAAAATTTGATTTGGTTATTGCCAGTAATGATTTAGCCCTGGAATTTGTCATGGAAAATCGCAAAAAGTATTTTAAAGATATTCCTATAGTATTTGAAGGTATTAATTCTGAAGATTTTGCCAGCCTGTCAGCTATGGATCCTACTGTTACCGGAATAGTGGAAACTTTTGAATTTAAAGACACAATTAATGCTGCACACAACCTTTTCCCCAATGCAACCAAAGTTGTAGGGGTTTCAGATGATAC
This sequence comes from Acidaminococcaceae bacterium, assembly GCA_022653215.1. Lineage (GTDB taxonomy): Bacteria > Bacillota > Negativicutes > Acidaminococcales > Acidaminococcaceae > JALCSJ01. Next base: position 13,169 of record JALCSJ010000010.1, on the reverse strand, counting down.
AGAAACAGGAAAAGGTTCCAGCAAGCAATTCATGAATCAAAAAAAATATTTTCCTCAATTGGAGTTTTCCATATTGAATACTTCAGTTTTAACTCAACAGGAAATTGCAGCCAAGTTAGAGTCTTATGATGAAAAAACCATTTTACTGTTTCTTGTATTCACTAAAGATAAAAATGGTAATTTTTATAATGCCCGAGAAGGAACCCAATTTGTGGCAAAACATGCCAAGATTCCTATATTCAAGTCAGATGAATTAGGCATAATGGACGGAGTCCTGGGTGGCAAGCTCTTATCCTATAAGGAAATGGGTAAAAGTACCGGTAGGATTGTCATGCTTATTCTCAATGGTACGCCCCCTGAGAGTATTCCCATGGAAAAAGTTCCTCTTAAGTATATTTTTAACAAAGATGTGCTTGAGAAGTTTAAACTTTCCCCGGATAAGTTGCCTCCTCATAGCATTATTCTTAATCCTTCACCTAGTTTTTTTGAGAAAAATCAAGAACAACTGCGTCCGCTTATAGCTGCTGTAGCCTTCTTAATCCTCTTGATAATTCTGGCCGTGGGGGACAGCTGGCATCGTAGAATATTGTATCGGAAGCTATCTAAAACTCAAAACCAGTTAGCAGTGGCAGAAAAAAGCTTATTGGCTGCCGTTAAAGATACTGATATTTTTTACTGGGAATATTATCCTCAAAGTTCTTCAGCTGTTCTTGGCAATATGGGGAAAAAATTTGCCGGATTACCTACTAAATTAAATGATTTTCCTCACTCCTGGCGTGAACTTAATTTAATTCATCCCGATGATTTGCCGGAATTCACTAGAATTCATCAAGAGATTTTAGATGGCAAGGATTCTTCTGTCTGCCAATTGAGAACTTTGCAGGAGGGAAAATATTGTTGGGAAAAAGTCAAATATACAGTAATTCAAAGGGATGAACAGGGCAAGACTTTTAAAGTAATTGGTACGGCATTATCTATTGATAAAGAAAAGGAACTGGAACTTCGCTATAATGAACAACTGAATAACAGACAGGTTCTGATAGCCAGAGCAAAGGGTTATTGCAAATTAAACGTTACCAATAATAAAGTAGTGGAAATGTCAAATGTGGCAGCAGGTTATCCTTATGGGAATTTTTCCAGTGCCAATTCCCTTCTTAGAGAAATGAAATCCCGAGTGGTAGCTGACAGCCAAAAAACTGAAAAAGCAATAGTGTTTTTGTGTACAGGTTTACTGCAGGCTTTTCAGCAGGGGAATACTCACTGGGAGTTTGAAATACTTTATGCTTTCACTCCCACAGATAAAACCTGGGTTAATGTGGTGCTGGATATTTTGGAAAATCCTACTACGGGACAGATTGAAGCATATTTATCTCTTTTAGATATCCAAAAGCAAAAACAGACAGAATTTCAATATAAGGTACATCTGGAAGCAGCTCTCACCAAGGCAGAAAAGGCCAGTATGGCTAAAGGAAATTTCCTATCCATGATGTCCCATGAAATCAGAACTCCCATGAATGTAATTATCGGCTTTACTGATTTAGCTTTGGACGAATGCCGGGAAGATGCTATTGCCGAATATCTAAAGAAAATCAAATTTTCCAGTGGTTTATTACTGGGACTCATTAATGATATTTTGGATATGAGCAAGCTGGAAAGCAGAAAGCTGGATCTTAATTGCGAAACAGTACAGGCTAAGGAGTTCATAAGCAGGCTTGTTGAACTGATAAAGCCTCAATTCCAAGTTAAGAATATTAACTTTGTTGTTACTGCCCGGGGAGATAAGCAAAAGTATCTTCAGCTTGATAAGCTGCGCTGTCAACAAATTTTTATGAATATTTTTAGCAATGCTGCAAAATTCACCCAAAATAACGGCCGGGTTGAGATGCTGATTGATACTAAGAAAAACAGTGCTGATAAAGTTTTGGTAACCATCAAAGCCAAAGATAACGGTATTGGCATGAGTCGTGAGTTTCTCAAAAAAATCTTTCAGCCCTTTGAACAGGAAAACGATGCCAGGGTAAGCAAATATGCCGGTACAGGGCTAGGAATGGCAATTACCAAAAAACTTGTAGAACTGATGGAAGGCAGTATAACTGTAAAAAGCGAGAAGAATATTGGCACGGAGTTTACTATCATCTTGCCTTTGACTATAGGAAAGGCAGAAGATGTTAAGGATGAAAGTCATTTAGCTTCTGCTTTTGACACCGGAAAATTAGCAGGAGTACATGTTTTGGTAGCAGAGGACCAGCCTATAAATGTGGAAATCGTTAAAAAGTTGCTGGAAAAACAGAACATGTTTGTTGAAGTTTCCCGTGATGGTGAAGAATGTCTAAAGAAGTTTAAAGCTAAACCGCCGGATTACTATGGTGCTATATTAATGGACATTAGAATGCCGGTAATGGATGGCCTGGAAGCAACTAGATTGATACGTACACTTAACAGAAAAGATGCCAAGACTATACCTATTATTGCCATGACAGCCAATGCCTTTGTATCTGATCAGGCAGAAACCAAAGCAGCCGGTATGAATGCTCATTTGGCCAAACCACTTGATCCTCAGCAAATGTATCAAGTATTAGCAAAATTCATAGATAAACAAGTGCAGCAGAGTGAATAGGTCTGCTGCACTTGTACTATTTGCCATATTTTAGTATAATATTATGATATGAAAAAATGCTGTTTAGGAGAATTTATGAAGAAAAGTTATCATATTATAAACTATGGTTGTCAGATGAATGAAAGCGATGCAGAGCACTTTGCCGGACAGTTAGAAGATATGGGATATGCCTATAATCCTGATTTTCATCAGGCTGATGTTATTTTAATAAATACCTGTTGCGTAAGAGAATCAGCAGAAAAGAAAATTCTTGGTAAAATAGGGGAAATGAAAGCTGTGAAAGCTGCTCATCCCCAGAAGGTAATTTGCGTTACAGGCTGCATGGCCCAAAAAAGCGGGAAAAAACTTTTAACCACATATCCTCAGGTTGATTTATTAATCGGTACCGCTCACGTAAACAATTTTCGCGGTATCTTAGAAAGCTATTTGGCAGGTCGGAAGCATGCTCAGCATATTTTTACGGATTTAGAACAAATACCGGAAGAATTTGAAGGAAATTTTGTCAGAAAAAGCAGCTTTTCTGCCTGGGTTCCTATTATGTATGGGTGCAATAACTTTTGTACCTACTGTATAGTTCCTTATGTAAGAGGCAGGGAGCGGAGCCGCAGTAAAGAAAATATCATAGCAGAAATAACTAAGGCCGTAGGTCTTGGCTATAAAGAGTTTACACTTTTGGGCCAAAATGTAAATTCCTATGGTAAAGACAGTGGTGCCCAAGATGCTTTTAGCGACTTACTTACAGCGGTAGATGCTATTCCCGGTGTTGAGCGGGTTCGTTATATGACCAGTCATCCCAGGGACATGGACGAAGAGGTAGTTAAGGCTGTGGCTGAAAGCAAGCATATTTGCCATCATTTTCATATTCCTGTTCAGTCAGGCAGCAACAAAATAATCAAAGCCATGAACCGTGGCTATACCAGAGAAAAATATCTTGGCCTGGTAAAACTCATTCGCAGCTATGTGCCTGATGCGGTAATTACTACTGACCTTATTGTTGGCTTTCCCGGAGAAACACAGGAAGACTTTGAGGATACGCTCAAGCTTTTGGAAGAGGTTAGCTATGACGTAGCTTATACTTTTATTTACTCTAAACGCAGCGGCACGCCTGCCGCCAAAATGGCAAACCAGGTGCCGCAGGAAATTAAGCAGGAACGGTTGGAACAACTTATGGCTGTGCAAAATAAACATAGCCTGAAACATAATGAGAAACTGGTTGGTAGAACTTTAGAAGTACTGGTGGAAGGACCCAGCCATAATAATCCACTGGTCTGGAGCGGTCGTACAGACGGCAACAAACTGGTTCTGTGGCCCAAAGGACAGGACAATTTTGTTATAGGAAGCAAATTAAACATTAAGATTGAAGCAGCCCAAACCTGGCTGCTAAAAGGGAGACCCAGCTATGAATGAAGCATACACTCCAATGGTACAGCAATATTTGGAAACAAAAAAAGAACATCCCGATGAACTATTGTTTTATAGAATAGGGGATTTTTATGAGATGTTTTTTCAGGATGCGTTAACTGCATCCAAGGTTTTAAACTTAACATTAACTGGCAGAAGCGGGGGACCCCAGGAACGTATTCCTATGTGTGGGGTTCCTTATCATGCAGTGGAAGGATATATTGCCAAGCTGATTAAAAATGGCTATAGAATTGCTGTCTGTGACCAGATGGAAGACCCCAAAAAAGCCGTAGGCCTGGTAAAAAGAGAAGTTACAAAAGTTATTACACCCGGTACTGTTCTTAGTGATGCAGTCCTGGAAGAAAGTCATAACCAATATTTAGCCTGTGTTCAGGAAGAGGGGGAACTCCTTTGCGTTACTTTCGGGGATGTTTCCACCGGTGAATGTTTTTGGTATTTAGCTTATGGTAATAACAGGCAGGAATTTGTTTTAGACCAAATTTTCCGTTTACTCCCTGCCGAATTGATTGGTATAGGGGCAGTGCAAAACTGGAATAATTTTACGGACAATCTTCAGCAAAAACTCCCTAAATGTCTAATCAGCAAATTTACTCTGGATAGTTCTCTGGATTACTTTTCCCGGCATTTTCCTCAGGCTGTGGAAACAGGAAAAAACGCTCTGGTGCGCAGTACTGTGGAAGCTATGCTCCAATATATCCACAGCAATGTGAAGAGCGACCTGGCCCAAATAAACAAACTAAAGGAAATTTCTACAGATACTGTCATGAATCTGGATGCTACTGCCATTCGTAATCTGGAACTTATCCGCAATATGAGAGATGGCACCAAGCATGGCACTCTATTGGCTGTGTTGGACTATACAAAAACGGCTATGGGAGCTAGACGTCTCCGTCAATGGATAGAAGCACCTTTATTGGATATTGCTAAAATTCAGGCCAGACAGACAGCAATTGGCACATTACTTAAAGATGTGCCTTTTCGTGATGCTTTAGGAGAGGAACTGGAAAGTGTTACTGATTTGGAAAGAATTTTAGCCAGAGTGGAAGTAGGTTCTGCCAATGCCAGAGATTTAGTGGCTTTGCGCAGTGCTCTGCGCGTTCTTCCTGCTATTAAAAAGGTGCTTGAACCACAGCAGGGACTTTTACATAATCTTAATCAAAAAATCAATCTTCATGCAGGACTTTTGGACACTCTGGAACGAGGTATTGTGGATGAACCACCTTTTACTATTCGTGAAGGGGGCATGATTCGTCAAGGGTTTGATCCGGAGTTGGATGAACTTCACGATATTGCCACTAACAATAAAACATGGATGGCAAATTTTGAGCAAAATATCAAAGATAAAACCGGCATTAAAACATTAAAAGTAGGCTTTAATAAAGTGTTCGGCTACTATATTGAAGTCTCTAAAGGGGCCGTAGCACAGGTACCTGAAGATTTTATAAGAAAGCAGACTCTGGTCAATGCCGAACGTTATATCGTTCCTGAGCTGAAAGATTTTGAAAACAAGGTTCTCAGTGCCAAAGAAAAAATTGAGCAGCTGGAATATTACTTGTTTAATAAAATTCGTCAGGAAATCAGAGAACATATTGTGGAAGTTCAGGATACGGCTCAAGCCATTGGTGATTTAGATGTGCTATATTCTTTAACCATGGCAGCTTTTAAGGGTAATTATGTTCGCCCTGAATTAAACAATCGTCAAGAAATCATTATTAAAGACGGCAGACATCCGGTAGTGGAAAAACTTCTGGAACGGGAAATCTTTGTACCTAATGATGTGGAATTAAATCCCGGTGACCAAAGAATTATTATTTTAACCGGTCCCAATATGGCAGGAAAATCTACCTATATGCGACAGATTGCCTTGCTGACATTAATGACTCAGATGGGCAGTTTTATTCCTGTCAGAGAAGCTTCTATCTGTCCCGTGGACAGAATTTTCACCCGAGTAGGAGCTAGTGACGATCTGGCTACAGGACAAAGTACCTTTATGGTGGAAATGAATGAGGTGGCGAATATTTTGAAATATGCTACCAAAAACAGCCTGATAATTCTGGACGAAGTAGGCAGAGGCACCAGTACTTATGATGGTTTGAGTATTGCCCGTGCCGTTGTTGAATTTATTAACGACAAAATTAAGGCCAAGACTTTATTTGCTACCCACTATCATGAACTTATTGCCATGGAAGATTTGTACCAGGGCATTAAAAACTTTTCTGTGGCCGTTAAAGAAAAAGGCAACGAAGTCGTGTTCCTGCGGAGAATTGTTCCCGGCGGCACAGACAGAAGTTACGGTGTTCATGTTGCTCAATTAGCTGGACTGCCCAAAAAAGTTGTAGCCAGAGCTGATGAGCTGTTAGAGGAATATGTGCGGGATGCTGCGGCCGGTGAGCCACCTGTGACTTTGAAGGCTCCTAAGACAGCAATACCTGTTGAACAGGAGGTTTCTTTGTTCGGCAATACATTGGCTGAAGAAATCAAAAAGTTAGATATTATGACCATGACACCTTTGGAAGCACTCAATGAATTATATAAATTACAAGAAGAAGCCAAAAAAGAAGGCGGTGGGAAATAATGAGCGGCGACATAAAAGTTTTGGATAAAAACACGGCCAATCAAATTGCTGCCGGTGAAGTTGTAGAAAAACCTGCTTCCGTAGTGAAAGAATTAGTGGAAAATTCTTTAGATGCAGGTGCCACTAATATTTCAGTTACGATTTTTGCAGGTGGCACAGAGTTTATCAGAGTCACTGACAATGGTTCCGGTATGAGCGAAACTAATGCCAAATTGTCTGTTTTGCGTCATGCCACCAGCAAAATTACCTCTGCCAACGATTTGCTTAGTTTACATACTTTAGGTTTCCGAGGAGAAGCTCTTCCCAGTATTGCTTCTGTTTCCAAGTTTAATATGTTAACAAGGTTGCCCCAGGAGGAATTTGCCACTTCCATTACTATGGATGGTGACAGCATTCCTGATGTAGGCAGAACCGGAGGCAATATCGGTACGACTATTACAGTTCGTGATTTGTTTTTCAATGTGCCGGCCCGGCGAAAATTTTTAAGGACAGTTAATACGGAAGGACGCTATATTAATGAGATTATAGCCAAAGTAGCTCTTTCTAGGCCGGAAGTGCATTTTAGTTTAACAAACAACGATAAAGAAATAGTTAATACACCGGGTAATAGTGACTTAAAAGATACTATTGCAGCTCTTTATGGAAAAAATGTTTCTCAGGAATTATTAGCTGTGGATTATGCTGACAACGGTATCAAGATTACCGGGTTTATTGGTAAACCAACTGTGCTGAAAGGCACCAGGCAATGGCAGTCAATTTTTGTGAACGGTAGGATAATCAACAACCGCATGATCAGCAAAGCTATTGACCATGCTTATCAATCCCAGATTCCTAAATCCGGTTTTCCTTTTGCTGTCATTAAATTAGAAATGGATAGTAATACTATAGACATTAACGTACATCCCCAAAAGAGTGAAATAAAATTTGGGGATGAGGGAGCTGTATATAGAGTAGTTTATCACGCACTTACCGATGCTTTAACTAAACCATTGGGAGGACAGGAAATTCCAGGTTCCTTGGAAGGAACAATAAAAGGCGGGGTAATTAAAGCCGGTCCGGCGGAGAGTTTGGCCGGTGGGCATGGACAAGGTGGCCCGGTAAATAGGGAGTATTATGCACCACACCAGGAACAGATCTGGAAACCTCCTGACCAAATAGGAGAAACTCCGGCTCCTAATATTTTAGCTGCCCAAAGGACTGGGGAACCAATACAGAATGATAATATTCAAACTGCCGAAGTGGATAAAATTGCCATGGAAGCGGCAGGAACCGGTGTAGATACAATTTGGCCCTTGGGACAGATAAACAGGACTTTTATTGTGGCTCAATCGGAAAAAAACTTGTATTTAATCGATCAGCATGCTGCCCATGAAAGAATTATGTATGATAGATTTATTCGCAGGCAGGAACCTATTCCTACCCAGCAATTTCTTATGCCGATTTTTGTAGAGGCAGATAAAGAGGGCGTTGCTATGGTGGAGGAAAAACGTCAGGAATTTCTCAAGCTGGGTGTAGATGTAGAACCGGCCGGAGAAACACTCCTGAGAGTTTCCGGTCTCCCTGCTGATATAGAAAATAGTCGGGCAGAAGGTTTTATTCATGATATTTTAAACCTTTTGGCTCAGGAAAAAGCTATTAAACCAACTGATTTACGTGAGGAAGTATTGCATTATGCTGCCTGCCACAGTGCTATTCGGGCAGGAGAGGTTCTCAATATGAGACAAATGCGGCAGGTTATTCTGCAGCTATTGAATACAGAACACCCTTTTACTTGTCCTCACGGCAGGCCTTGTATGGTAGAAATATCTACAGAAGAGCTATTTAAAATGTTTAAGAGGACTTAAATAATGAAATTTGCTACTATACGCGGCAGAAATGACAAAGGAAATTTAAGAGATTTAGCCTTTAAGTGGGCGAAGGAACTTCACGTGGATTTTTTGCCACGACAGGCTGAGGGCAGCCTGCAGGATGTTTTAAAGGAATACAATTTGGATTGTTTGTTGATTGCTACACAAAATGGTCCACAGATTTACACAGAAGAAGGTATCCTTAGATTCCATCCCGGCATGGCAGTACTGCGCCTGGAAAATCTGCGTAAAGGTCAAAAGGATAACTTTGCTGTGGCTTGTGGTTTGGAACCGGGTAACAGGTTTTTGGATTGTACTTTGGGCTTTGCTTCAGACAGTGCCATTGCTTCTTATTTGGTAGGTTCTGCCGGTAAAGTTGTGGGGCTGGAGGCTTCTCCTCCCTTGTGGTATTTGGTTAAGCAGGGCCTGAAAACTTATCAGTGCGAAAATCCTTTGCTTACAGACGCTTTGCGGCGAATTACTACTGTTAATTCTAAAGCCGAAGATTATCTTGCCGCATTACCGGCAGACAGCTTTGATGTAGTGTATTTTGATCCTATGTTCCAACATCCCATTCAAGCTTCCTCCAATATGGTACCGTTAAGACCCGTAGCATATCATAAACAACTGGATAAAACTATGCTGGCAGCAGCTTTAAGAGTTGCACCTAAAGTTGTGGTCAAAGAACATACGGTTAAAGTTTTAGCAGATTTAGGTCTCACAGAAATAGTGGGAGGCAAATACAGTCATGTAAAATTCGGGGTTTTAAGGAGGTAGCATGGCAGGGAAAGAAAAAGTTATCGTGATTTTAGGACCCACTGCTACGGGAAAAAGTGAATGTGGTATTCTTTTGGCGAAGGAAATTAACGGAGAAATTATTTCCGGGGATTCTATGCTTGTCTACAAAAATATGAATATAGCTACAGCTAAGCCTTCAGAAAAAGAACTGGCCATGGTACCACATCATTTAGTTAATATACTGGAACCTAACGCTGAGTTTAATGTTGTGGATTTTAAAACCAGGGCAGCAGGGCTGATTACAGAAATTAACAGCAGAGGCAAAGTCCCTATTATCGTAGGTGGAACAGGTTTATACATTCAGGCTTTGCTGGAAGACTATGATTTTGCCCAAACAGGAGAAACCAAAGCTTTTAGAGATAAGTGGGAAGCTTTTGCCGTAAAAGAAGGCAATGCCGCCCTCCATGCCGAATTAGTCAAAGTGGCGCCGGAAGAAGCTGCCAGATTGGCCATAAATGACAGACGGCGTATTATCAGAGCTCTGGAAGTTGCCCAAGAAGGAGAACGTGTATCCCAAAAGAAAGCCGGAAAAATGCCTTTTAATAGTGTGGTTTTTGGTCTTACTATGCCAAGAGAGAAGCTTTATGAGCGTATAAATAAACGAGTAGACCAAATGGTAGAGGCAGGTGTTTTTCAGGAAACACGTGAACTTTTGGAGGATGGTGTATTACCAACTTCCCAGTCTATGAGAAGCATTGGTTACCGTCAAATTGCCGAGTATTTCCATGGCAGTTATGATAAAGAAACAGCTATTGCTAAAATCAAGCAGGCCACCAGAAATTTTGCCAAAAGACAGATTACCTGGTATAAACGTATGTCCTATATAAATTGGCTGGAAATAGACGAAAATGTACCAAGAAAATTTTATGTGAAAGAAATGTTAGAAACCTTGCATAAAATCAAAGAATAAGTTAGGATTATTGGTGAGTGATTTCACAAAAATTCAAGGAGGAATTTTATTATGACAACTACTACGAACTCAGGAAAGCCACTTAACTTACAGGACAGTTTTTTGAATAAAGTCCGGAAAGAGAATATTGTTGTTACAGTCTTTTTAGTTAACGGATTTCAAATCCGCGGTTCAGTAAGCGGGTTTGATAATTTTACAGTTATAATTGATACAGAAGGTAAGGAACAGCTTATTTACAAACATGCTATTTCCACCATTGCTCCCGGGGAAAAGATAAAGATTATGCCCGGAGAAGCAGAGAGGAAATGATTTAAGTTGGTAACGAAATCAGCAATGGAAAAAGATATTCGTTTGTTTTTGGAGTATCTTACCGTGGAACTTGGTTTGTCTATTAATACTAGACAGGCTTATGTTCGTGATTTGGAGCTTTTTGCCAAGTGGGTCAAAAAAGCTACCACCAAAGTTATGCGTACAGATGTAATTGATTATATATCTTTTTTAAAAAAAGAAAGATACGCGCCGGCTTCTTTAGCCAGAAAACTTGCTGCTTTGAAAGCTTTTTTTCGCTTTATGACTAATGAAGGATATGTAAAAATCGATCCGGCAGAAGGGGTAGAAGCCGGAAACAAGGCTAGAATGCTGCCCAAGGTATTAAATATTTCAGAGGTTGACAAGCTGCTGGCTGCGCCGGATATTAATACGGAGGAAGGTTTTCGGGACAGAACCATGCTGGAAGTTCTCTATGCTACAGGTATGCGTGTTTCTGAACTGATTAATTTGCAGCTGAAGAATGTTAATTTGTCTATGAAATACGTTATCGCTTTTGGTAAAGGCTCTAAGGAACGCATTATTCCTTTGGGTCATTATGCGGTAAATTATGTGGAAAAATATTTAAATGTAGTTAGGCCTAAACTGATGAAAGAAAAAATTAAGGATGACCGGCTTTTCTTGACAGTGCGGGGCAGAGCAATGACCAGACAGAGATTTTGGCAGATTATTAAGGAATATGGGGAAAAAGCCGGTATCAAAAAGGCTTTGACGCCTCATATTCTTCGTCATTCTTTTGCCACACATTTGTTAAATAATGGAGCAGACCTGAGAACAGTTCAGGAGCTTTTGGGTCATGCAGATATATCTACAACCCAGATTTACACTCATTTAACAAACAGCAGGCTGAAAGCTGTCTATGAAAAATCTCATCCTAGAGCTTAAGAGGGGCATTCAATGGTAAGAAAAACTACCACTAACAGAAAAAGAAAAAAGAAACATGGTAATGGCTTACTACTTCTCATTGCTATTTTGGTTTTCGTAATGTCCTTGGGATTTTTTCTGGCATCACGAAAAACTCCTAACAGTGAGCAGAAATCTTTGGGAGAAATTATTAACGGGATAGTGCCTTCTGTAACAAAAGCCGTAATTGGCGACACTAATTTGGATTTAATCGATAAATCTCAAGAGGCTCATCGTATTGTAGATGATGTTGTCATCAGCAATAAAGACTGGCAAATGTCCGATGACGGCCGCAAGGAGCTTAAAGCAGAACGTTCCGACGGTCCCGGAAAAGTTACCTGGCAGGAAAGAAAACTTCTTATTGGTATTTCCTATGGTGATAGCTTGCGCAAAGCCGTGGACAAACTGTCAGAGGCAGTGGAAGCTAAAGGCCTGACTGCCGACGACGATTATGTTGTTACTTATGTGGGGGAAAAAGCTTTAGCTTTGAATATAGGCATCTCTGTGACAGTTGGTAAAGAAAAGAAAACCTTTATCACCGATAGGGTGATTGTTTTCAACGGGGATCAAACCAATGAAAAAAGCAAAGAAATTGCCAAAGAAGAGAAAATAAAGCAAAAAGCCCAAGGGAAAAAGTATTCCGGGAAAATGGCTATCGTAATAGATGACTGCGGCTATGATTTAGGGCCGGTGAGAGCTTTAGCTAAATTGCCTATAGATATGGCCTTTGCTATTTTACCATTTAAAGGTAATAGTACTGCTGCTTTGCAGATTATCAAGAACAACAGTCAGGTTCCCATGCTCCATTTACCTATGGAGCCTCTTAATGGTTCCAGCTCGGAAACCAGGTCTATCAAAGTAGGAATGACAAAGCAGGAAATCCAGAAGTTAACCAGAGATGCCCTGAACTCTTTGCCGGGTGTGAAAGGGGTCAATAACCATCAGGGTTCTAAGGCAACCTCTGATTACAATACCATGTTTGCAGTTTTGGAAGAACTTAAAAAGGATGATTTATTCTTTGTGGACAGCAGGACAGCAGCTTCTTCCTTAGGATACAAGCTGGCTGGCCAAATGGGTGTAAAAACAGGCAGAAACCACCTATTCCTTGATAACAGCAGCAATGTTGGTGAAATACAGAAGAAAATTTGGGAAGCTGCTGCTATTGCCGATAAAAACGGTTCTATAATCGTAATATCCCATGCCAGACCTGCCACGGCGGAAGCATGGCGGGAATGCTACAAAGAATTGGTAAATTCGGGGATTAAAATCGTACCTATCAGTCAATTGCTTATTTAGTAGGAGGAAAAAATGTTAAGGACAACTTTTTTAATGGCTCTAATGACCATCATCTTAGTGTATATGGGAGATTATTTTGGGGGAGCAGGGGGCATGACTTTTATGCTGGCCTTTTCCTTGATCTCCAATTTTGTTATGTATTGGAACAGCGATAAAATTGTTATTGCCCAATATAGGGCAACGAAAGTAGATGCAAGCACTGAACCTGTGCTTTATGGCATAGTGCAAAAACTGGCACAGAAGGGAAACCTGCCTATGCCCAAGGTTTATATTGTTAATAGTGCAGTGCCTAATGCTTTTGCTACGGGACGTAATCCTGAGCATGCTGCTGTTTGTGTCACAACGGGAATTATGAATATTTTGACACCGGCAGAAATAGAAGGAGTTTTAGGTCATGAACTAAGTCACGTTAAACATGGAGACATACTCATTGGTTCTGTTGCTGCGGCCATGGCCGGAGTTATTTCTCTGGTA
>JALCSJ010000009.1 GCA_022653215.1 Acidaminococcaceae bacterium | reverse complement strand
TGAGACACTTACTCAGCCTGTTCACAAAAAGCGGCAAGATTTGTGCTTAGACAAGGAAAGAGGGAGTAGACGAGGAAAGGATAGAACATAAACGTTCATCCTTGTCTCGGACGCTCTCTTTTGACTTTCGAAAAAAGACCTAGTTTGTGGCTGAAACACTTACTCAGCCTGTTCACAAAAAGCGGCAAGATTTGTGCTTAGACAAGGAAAGAGGGAGTAGACGAGGAAAGGATAGAACATAAACGTTCATCCTTGTCTCGTCTGCTCCCTCTTGACGCAGGATAAGCCAAATATCGACGCTTTTTAATCTGTGATGACGGGAACGCCCATACCTTGCTTCAAAGCTGCTAATGACGTATTGTAATCATATAAAGCAGTAATATAGTTGTTCTTAGCCGTTGTTAAGTAAACAGAAGCATCAATAACATCAGTGTTGGTGCCTACACCAGCCTGATAACGAATAACAGCGATTCTGTAAGCTTCTTCAGCTTCAGCTACGCTGACGGAAGAAGTTCCGATACGTTTTTCTGCTTCTCTTAAGCTTAAATAACTGTTACGTACACTTAAACGAATGCTATCAGATGTTTGTCTATAGGTTTCCTGAGCATTAAGCACATTAGCCTTAGCCTCAGCAACCTTGGCTGCAGTAACACCATAATCCCAGAAGTTCCAGGAAACATTAACGCCTACAGCCCAGGATTCTTTATCACTTCCCGGGAATTTATCCTTAGCCCAATCGTTTTCAGCTGCCAGATTCACTTGGGGAATATTCCCGGCATTGGCTACTTTTTGAGCTGCTTTAGCCATATCTACAGCCAGTTCTGCCTGATGGACGGACGGATTATTGGTCATTGCATATGTAATGCAGTTGTCCAAAGTATTATTATATGCCTTATATTCCAAGCCTTCACTTAAATTAAGTTTGGTGTTTTGAGGCAAACCAAGCACATTATCCAAAGAAGCCACAGAATAATCATAGCTGTTTTGTGCCTTGGTCAAAGACTGCTGAGCATCGGCCAGGTTAACCTGACTGGTGAGCACGTCTACTTTGGCTACAACCCCTACGTTAAATTGTGCTTCTGTATTCTTTAGATGGTCAGCCAAACGATTAACTGTTTCTGTACACAACGCCACACTGTTAGAAGCATTAAGCACATCATAATAACCTTTTGTGGCATTATATTCCGCTGTTTGGTAAGAACCTTCCATACCATACTTATAAGCTTCTAAATTTTTTGCAGCTTTTTCTATATTTCCTTCCAGTTTGCCACCTGTATAAATAGGCAGAGCCAAACTTACGGAATTGGTATGCGTATTAGCAGGATTATCCAATACAGTAGAACTTTGATATTTTTCATAACGTCCGCTGTAGTGAGTAGCAGAAAGAGAACCCCAACGGGCTCCTTTAGCCTGATCCTTTTGGGCCTTGGCAGCAGCCAGCTCTGTTTTAGCTATTTTTACGCCTGAATTATTAACTAAAGCCATGTGTACGGCTTTTTCCAAATTCAAATCTACAGTTGCAGGTGTAGCCGCAGCATACACTGATTGTAGAGACAAAGTACTTAAAATAACGGCACCTAAAATTGCATTTTTCGTAATATGATACTTCATGGAAATTCCTCCTGTTTTAGCTGACTACCTAGTCAACATAGCTAGATTATAATGTGTTCACTACTGAATGTCAAACAAAAATTCTTTAGAAAGTGGTTCTTACACCTAAGTATGTTGTTTCGGAACCATTACCCATTATATCAAACGACTGTCCTATGATAGAAAGGTTCTTAGTAATAGCATATTCAGCCCCTACCCGCCACTTAGCATCAGTGAAATCATAAAGGTCAGTGAAAAGTTTTAACTGGGGCGTAATGTTATAATCTACTCCAATGCCAAACTCTCCTTCCATAACGCCTGTACGCATCCAGAATTGATTGTTCAGCTTTCTGTTATAATGTAAATCCAGTCTGTTAGCGTCTCCGATATCTGCTCCTCCGATATAGACAAAACTATTGTCTTGCAGAGGAAGTTTGGCTCCGGCATCGGTCCGCCACTTGTTTTCCTTATTATTGTACATTACATCTGCCTGAACTTTTGCATTAGTAACCACACTTAAAATCTTGTTCGCCTTAACACTTGTTTCTTTAGCATTATGCAACGTTTCTTTTAAATCTTTCTGTGTCTTAGGATCTGACACTACTCCATTCAGAGAATGAGCCATTTCTTTAATCTGATTGCTGGCATCTGCCATATCAGCGGCCATGTTGGCTACATTCTGACCGGTTGCTCCGTTAGCATTGGCAGCTGTTACAAGCTGATTCATATTTATAGACATTTCTTTGAGCTGGGTAACCATAGTAGCAATTTCCTGTTGATTAGCCGTAGCAGAATCTGCCATTACTTTGGTAAATATATTAAGGTTTTTGGCAATTTCTCCTGCCTGGACAAAACCCTGACGCATGGATTTCTGCACTTCTTTATCACCAAACACATTGTTGAAAGCATCGGCAATACCTTCCAGCTTACCTAACACTTTTGTGGAAGATTCCATAAACTGATCCAGGCCTTTAGGTTCAACACCAATAACTTGTTCTCCCCCTTTATAATTGGTTCCGTCCGAAACCAAGGGAGGATCAATGCTGACGAATTTTGTACCTAAAACACCATCCATGCCAATAGAAAACTTGGAATTCACCGGTATTTTATTTTTAGAATCAATCTTAACGATTGTCCTTATTTTTGTCCCGTCTACTCTCAGATTTTCTACCTTGCCAACGGGCACCCCGGCAAAACGTACTTCATTACCTATTTTTAAACCATTAACCTCATCATAAATTATATCCATCCTATACCCACTGCCGGTAAAACTAAAAACCCCTAAGAAAGAAATAACGAGAAGGAAGATAACCAATCCGCCCAAAGTCAGTGCACCGACTTTTATTTCATTTGTTGGTGTTTTCATTTTCCCCCTCCTTTACTTTTTTCCATGTACAATTCCCCACGAATAAATCTCTGTACCAAAGGATTTGTTGAATCTTTGGTTTCTTGCACTGTACCCTGGAAAACAAAATGTCCCTTATCCAAAAGCAAGATTCTGTCTGCGGCCAAAAAGGCACTGGCCATGTCATGAGTAACTAAAAGAGAAGTTACTCCTAATTTACGTTTAGTCTGCAAAATCAGTTCGCTGATATTGCCTGCCATAATAGGATCAAGTCCTGCTGTCGGCTCATCGTAATAAATAATTTCCGGTTTTAAAGCAATAGCCCTGGCCAGGCTTACTCTTTTTTTCATTCCTCCTGATAATTCCGCAGGATAGGATTTTTCTGCCCCATCCAGACCTACAGAAGTTAAGAGTTCCGAAACTATTTTTTGAATTTCTGCCTCACTTTTATTTGTATGCTGCCGAAGTCCAAAAGCCACATTTTCCCCAACATCTAAAAAATCGAAAAGGGCTGAATACTGAAAAACCATGCCCATGCTTTTACGTAATTCATTCCACTGGTCTTCTGTATAGTCTATCACACTATGTCCCTTGATGATAATGTCGCCACTATCCGGAGCCAAAAGGCCTATGAGTAATTTCAGAACAGTGCTTTTACCTGTACCGCTAGGACCAATAACTGCCACTGTTTCACCGGGAATTATAGTAAAGTTTACTTTATCAAGGATAACCTTAGGTCCAAAAGCCTTGCTCACGTCTTTGAATTGAATAATAGGTTGTGTCACCGGCTCCTTAACCCCCCTGCACAAACAAAATAACCGAAAGAAAATAATTGGAAGCAAAAATCAAAATTATAGAAAGAACTACAGAAGCTGTGGTAGCAAGACCTACACCTTCTGCACCTTGTTTAGCATTTAAACCCTTGTGACACCCGATAATTGCTATAATTCCCCCAAAGAATATTCCCTTAATCATACCGCCTATCATGTCCCACGGTTCTGCAAAAGTTTTTATTGATTCAATGTAAACATAACTGCTTATATCTGCATAATTTGTAGCCACCAGCCAACCGCCAATACTGCCAACCACGTTAGAATAAACAATTAAAACCGGCAGCATAAGAGCAATAGCTATAAAACGGGGAGCCACCAAATAAGAAATAGGGCTGGTAGCCATAACCCGCAAGGCATCTATTTGCTCTGTGACTTTCATGGTTCCGATTTCTGCAGCAATAGCTGCCCCAATTCGTCCGGCCACTACAACACCTGTAAGAATAGGAGCCAATTCACGTCCCATAGCAATAGCAACAATGCCCCCAACGGAATTAGCTGCCCCGAACCTGACAAATTCCTTAGCAGTCTGTACAGCAAGAACCATACCTGTGCACATGATAGTCATGGTAACAATGGGCAAAGAATCCGCACCTAACTTAGCCATCTGCCGGATAATTTCCCGACCGCTAGCCTTAGGAATGCTCTTCACAGTAGCGGTGAATAACTGCATAATCCGTCCGGTACTGGCGCAAGCCTCTATAACAAATTCGCCTAATTGTTCCACCATTGACTTAAACAAGGTTACAACTCCTAACTATGTCACATACTTATACGTCTATCATTATACTTCATTTGAGAAAATTTAGGGGAAATTTTTCTCAACTTTACACATTTTTCACAAGTAAACGATTAAAAACTTTTGACAAAAGAGGACTGCAACACAATGACTTTTGGTCAGTATGCTTACAGTCCCTTGTTAACATAATACGGGCTGAAAGAAGGGTGTTGTTAAGCACGCTTCTCTCGGTCTTTTGTTTATTGTGTTACAGCCTCTTGCCTTTCTAACGAGCTTTTACATTGGCTGTTAGATTTATTTCTCCTGTACTTATAAAATCCATAGAGAATTTTTGTTTATATTTGCTGCCGCTGAGAATACTTCTTAAACCTAAGACATTATTTAATGTTTTGGTAATATCTTCTTCCCCATTTTCTTCTTTTTCTTTTTTCTGGGCAGCAATTAATGCATCTGCGGCGGCTTTTGCTGCCGCTTTATTCGGTCTGGGCATAATATCTACAACGATTTCATTATTGCTGTCTGCTGTGTTAAATTCCTTAATGAAATCCTTAAACTCAAGCTTTTTTTCACCGCCCATTGTCACCGTTCTGCCAGCCTGTTTTTGCTTTTGTAAGGCAATACGCAACCAGCCTGTGGAATTACCACTGCGAACGATTAAATTCATGGGGCCGGGAATTTGTTTGTCAGGGACCTTGAAGTTGACAATTCTAGTGATTTGTGGATGACGATAAGGTTTAAAAGTGATTTTAATAGGCAAAACACCACCTTGAACAACCGGCTCCTTAGGTAAAACAGCACTGAGAATTTCTGCTACTTCCGGCTGAGAAGTAGTTTCTACGTCCACGTTTACGTCAAACAATGTCACCTTGTCAAATTTATTCTGCATCAACATGCTGCAAGCATAGCGGAGTTCTGCATCAGTGTTTTTTGCTATATCAGTGGGATGATAAAACATATTTTCCCGTTTTAGGTGAATTTCTCCCTCTTTGCCTCCTCTAGCCGTAATATCAAAGGTAATACGGGAAGTCCCGCCACCCTGACGATCAGCAGTTTTGCTTATTGTATTATAGCTGACACTGTCTATAAGTGCAGGAGCCAGATCTTCATTAGTAACAAGCTGTACAGTAGAGGTTTTATGCTCTCCTCTGTCTTTGTCTGTTACAGACACAAACACGGGAATTACTTTGGCATTCTGTCCTATTTCCCCGGCAATACCGGTGGACCTGTCCTGGCTGATTCTCCCCAGAGAATTTCCTAAAGCTCCCACCTTAAAAGCGCTTTGCATATTGGGAATGGAAGCAAAAATCCAGGCATTGGTCATGAAATAATCTGCTGTGCCTCTTTGAAGGAAAGGATGTCCAAAAGCTAAAAGCCGTCCATTTTCATCTGTCCATGTTACTGTGCCAATAGCTCCCAGGTTTATATCCCCTCTTATTAATTCCACACCCACAGAGCTTCCCGGTTCCAGCTTAACATCGGCAAAATCTCCTGACCCGGTGGGAACTGCATAAGACGTCAAATTAAATTCCTTCAGGTTTTCGTTTAAATAGGCTAATCCTGCCCTTGTAAATCCTGCTGCCATTAAGGGCGTGTTCTTGGGAAGAAAAACACTGGGTCTGGGATCAGGGGTATCAAAAAGTTTCAGCATATCGTCAATAGGTGTTAAAAAGCAATAATTAGGATCGGAAAAAGCCCGGCCATAGGCCACGGCTCCTGCCAATCTGCCATCAATATAAACAGGAGAACCGCTCATGCCCTGCGCTATCCCGCCGCTTTTTTCCAATAAAGGACCCGAAGCTTTGATCAAAATACTATAACCGCCTGTTTCAGAACCTGTTACTCCCAAAACTTCCACATCAAAGGTTTCAATATCTGCTCCCTTTATGACCGTTTTTCCATAACCCCGCATACCGGGTTGAAGTTCTTCCACTGCAATAGTAGGAGTTGCTGCCCAGGCAATGGTTGTTATAAGCAAGAAACAAAGAGTAAGCAAAAAACTTTTTCTTAATTTCATAACTGTCCCTTTCTCAATGAAAAGATAAAACCGGCGTACTGCTACGCCGGTTGATATTTTGTGCTTATGGCTGTACCTGTGCTACAACTTGCCCGGCGGAAATATTGCTGCCGGGAGAAACGGAAACAGATACCACTGTCCCGCTACAATTGCTGCGAACTGCAGGTGAAGAACCGGCTAAGGTTTTAACCGTTACCAAAACACTACCTTCTGTGACCTTGGTTCCGGTCGACACTACCGACACCACTTGTCCGCTTAAGCTGCTGGTCTGTCCCTTGCTACCTGCTGCATAAACAAGACCTAAAGAAGCTACTACAAACGCTATAGCTAAAACTAATATGGTTTTTTTCTTTAAAATTTTTCTTAACATGTCTGTTCTCTCCTTTCAGGAACTTTAGACATCTTAGCCATAATTTGGCTTAAGATTTATTATAATACGAACTAAATTATATAGCAAGGGGGCAAAAACAGTTGTGAATTTCTTACTTCTTCAATATTCCCAGTGCAACTCGCACAGGACGCTCAGCCCCATCAGAAGGCTCATTCATAATTGACCCGTTAACCACCATTTCGCTGGAGCCTCCTCCATCAAAGTTCATGGCACGATTGGCTTTTAATCTCACAAAGTAACCGGCAAATTCATTTAACGTCATGCCTACACTGGAATCAGACCGGCCATCTACAACTACAACAAGCAAAGTGCCGTCATTTCTGACGCCAACTCCTGTTCTAGGTGCCCTGCCATACGCAATATCTGAAGGAATTTGTTCTTTAATTGAATGAACCGTGGCTCTGCCGTTGTAAACCAAAAGAGGGCCTGCTCCCACTACTGATTTGGCTTTATCAGCATCCGGTCTGCCTAATCCCTGTGAAATTATAACCCTATCACCCTTTTGCAACCTATTTAAGAAAGCCTCTCCACTGCCATTACCTGATAAAACAACGCTCCCGCTATATAAAGGCATTTTACCTTTGCGAGAAATTTCTACCACCTGATTGTTCTGAATTCTCACTTCTGTGCCAAATTCATTAGTATCAGTGGTATCATCATAGCCGTCATTAAAATAAATCAAGTCATTGGTCAATCTCATCCTGTTAAGACCGGTAATGGAAGCAGTATAACCTGCTCCGTCTACTGTTCCTGTGTAGGCCAGGTCTGGGATAATAGATGCTTTGTCATCACTATCTATAACCAGTGCTGTTCTGGGAGTTTCTTCCGCCCCCAGCCACTTATTATCAATAACCAAATTGCCCACAACCCAAATATCGCTGTCGAAATAAGAAGCATTAACAAGTGCTATTGCTCCTGAACGTCTGGAAATTTGGCTAAGAACGCCCTTTTGTATTTGTTTACCATAGCCCGGAATGGGACTGACTCTATAAGGAGCATCCGGACTAAGCTGCAAGACATATGTGTCAACATTGCCTGCTCCCATGTTTACTTTAGAAGAAGTGTAAGTTAGACCTTGTCCCAAGCGCATAACTATGTCTTTTTTAGTTTTGCTTGGCTCATAACCGCCTATTTTTGTATTAGGAAAATCAATAACTAGGCGTTCCGGATTTTTAACAGTAAATATTTTGTATTTAGGTACTTTTTGCGCAAAAGTAATAGTAAGGCGACTTTTGCTTTTCTCTATTGGTTCAATAGTAGCACTGCGAACTTGACTGCCCCTAATTAAAGTTCTGGCAGTTTTACTCACTCGTCCGTCCAAATTCAGAATCAATTTATTCCCGCTTATTACGGCTGAATATTTAGGAACACTGCTGATATTGATTACAATACGTGTTCTTTCATCTGTAACTCCTGACCTAAGGTTAAATAAAAAAGCAGCAAAAGCCTCACTGACAGGCAAAAAAATTAAAAGACAGAGAATAAATAATCGGTAAAAAAAACTTGAAAACTTCTTCATTAGTTTCGACATATCCTTTCAAGAAATATAAAAGGGCGATTAGGTTTCCCTTCGCCCCAAAATTTTAGTATGCTCTGCTCTCCATCACAACATCATCTTTAAGTACCGACAAATGAGCTAACGCTATACCCGTACCTAAAGCCACACAATCCATAGGATTTTCCGCTACTTTTGTATTAATGCGAGTGTCATCTTGGATGCTTTCTGCAATGCCGTCCAAAAGAGCCCCTCCGCCTGTAATTACAATACCGGATTCAATAATATCGGCAGCCAGTTCCGGAGGTGTTTTTTCCAAAACCCCTCGTATACAACCTAAAATCATGTTTAAAGGTTCCTGCATAGCATACAAGGTTTCCCTGGCAGTAATTCTAATTGTAGTAGGAAGCCCCGTCACAAGATTCCGGCCATGTACTGTCGTCTGCCCGTTTCGGAGATTATGCCGGTTAACAGAACCAATCTTTATTTTTATTTCTTCAGCTGCTTCTTCTCCTAAAAGAACATTATGTTCTCTTTTTACGAAACGGATGATAGCATCATTAAACTTGTCTCCACCCACGCGCAAGGAAGCAGAAACAACTATTCCCCCTAAGCTCAGCACAGCTACATCTGAAGTGCCGCCGCCAATATCAACAACCATACAGCCATGAGATTCGCCAATATTTAAGCCTGCGCCCAATGCTGCTGCCATAGGCTGTTCAATCAAATATGTTTTAGCTGCGCCGGCCTGCATAGCTGCTTCCAGCACAGCTCTTTTTTCTACAGAAGTAACACCTGAAGGAATACAGATCATAACACGTGGCTTGAAAAAGATACTTTTACCGGCTACGCGTTGAATAATATTTTCCAACATGATCTGTGTAACATCATAATCAGCAATAACTCCCTCTCGCAAAGGTCTGGCGGCCACAATATTGTCCGGTGTTTTACCAAGCATGATTTTAGCTGCCCTGCCCACTGCCATGACTTTACCTGTTTCCTTGTCGGTAGCCACAACCGAAGGCTCTTTAAGCACTATGCCCTTACCTTGCAAAAAAGCCAGAATATTGGCGGTGCCTAAGTCTATGCCAATATCTACGCTGGTCATAAATTTATTTAAAAATGTTTTACCAAAAATATCCATCTTACTGCTTACCTCACCCGTTCAATATTGGCTCCCAATTGACGGAACTTCTGTACTATGTTTTCATAACCACGGTCAATATGATAAATATCAGTGATTTCTGTAGTACCGTCTGCAACAAGACCGGCCAAAACCATAGCAGCCCCGGCTCTTAAATCCGTGGCTTTTACCTGGCAACCATAGAGTTTTTTCACCCCATCTATCATAGCAGTCCGTCCGCTGGTACGAATATTCGCACCCATACGAACTAGCTCATCCACATGCATGAAACGATTTTCAAAGACTGTTTCCGTTACTTCGCTTTGACCCTTGGCAATACACATAAGCACCATCATCTGTGCTTGCATATCTGTGGGGAAACCAGGATAAGGAAGGGTTTTAACAGTAATTCCCTTCAACGTTTTCGGTCCCACTACATGAACCGCATCAATGCCTTCTTCAACCAAAGCGCCTGCTTCTCTTAGCTTAGCAATTAAAGGTTTCAAATGTTCGCAAAGAACATTTTCTACCACAATATCCCCTTGCCCAATAGCTCCTGCCACTAAAAAAGTACCTGCTTCGATTCTATCCGGGATAACAGTATGTTCTCCCCCAGTAAGTTCTTTGACTCCATCTATACGAATAGTGGGAGTTCCGGCTCCTCTAACCTTGCCGCCCATCATATTTACATAGTTGGCCAGATCAACAATCTCCGGTTCTTCCGCACAATTTTCTATAATAGTAGTTCCCTTGGCCATAGAAGCAGCCATAATCAAATTTTCTGTTGCTCCCACGCTGGGAAAATCCATATAAATAGTAGTTCCTACCAAACCATGGGGCGCAGATGCTTCAATATACCCATGTCCCTGTTCAATTTTAGCTCCCAGGGCCTCAAAACCTTTTAAGTGAATATCTATAGGCCTGGAGCCAATAGCACAACCTCCCGGTTGGGAGATTTTTGCTCTGCCCACTCTGGCCAAAAGTGCACCCATAACTAAGAAAGAAGCACGCATGGCAGTAACAAGCTCATAAGGAGCTTCAAAACCAATAATATTACTGCTGTCGATTTTCAAAGTATGAGGAATAGTATTATCAATTTTAACTCCCAGGCATTCCAATACCTTGCAAATAGTCTGTACATCATCTAAATTAGGCACTTCTAATAAAGCGCTTTTTTTCGTTCCTAAAATTGCTGCAGCAATAATAGGCAAAACCGCATTTTTTGCTCCGCTTATTCTCACTATGCCTTTTAATTTATTGCCACCTTGTACCAGTAATCTATCCACCTGTTATCCCCCATTGTTTAATAAGTTGCAAATAATTTTTATTGTTTTTTCCTGATTTTCAATTTTTCTGCCCGCTTGGCAGCATGATAATCCAGATTTTCCCTCAGCTTTTTCCGCTCAGCATCCTGCCTTTTTATGTCAGCTTCCTGTTCTTGGGCAAGCTCTTCCGGCGTTTTGCCCAAGCATCTCAATGCCGCTGCTTTTTCCAAAGCTCTGCGCTCAGCTCGAACTTCTTTACTGTGTTTCTCAAATTCCTGCCGTTTAAGCATTTCCATTTTTTCTCTTTTGCTGAGTTCAACCTTATGAGAAGAAATAAAGCGCAATATAAAATACGCTAAAAAAACCGGTGTGAAAAAGAAGGTAGCCAATACCCACAAGTTTCTGTAAGACACCTTATGTTTATGAGAGTCCCAATAGACAATAGCTGTCAAAAGTAACGTACCAATGATGACTTGCGCCTGGGTCATAGGAAATCTAATCAATATAGGATGCCTCCTTCCAAAAGCAATAGGGTAATTATAGCATATTATGGCATAAGAACAAAACCCTGTACTGCAAAAAATACAGGACGCAAAGCTAAAAACGTGTTTTAACCCTGAGTCGCTCTGCTAAAATCTCATAATAAGTTTCATTCTCTCTTATGCGCTTTTTTAAAGTTTTACGTTTTGTTTCATCGTGTGTTGCCGCCAGCTTTTCCTTCAAATCAGCAATTTCCGTTTTTATGGTTGCCATTTTGCTTGCTGCAACTCTACTTATAAAGTCCATGGCATTACCCTCCCCACCAACGGGTGGTCCCCCGCTTATAAACTTAAATATCGAATTTCTTCTGTTCTGCTGCCATATCCAGGGTTTTAAGCCTGCCTATGGCTCTGTTCAAAATTTTCTCGGTATGCTCTATATCAGTAAATTTATCAGGGTTCTGTAAACGATTTGTTGCTTCTTTTTTAATCTGCTCATATTTTTTTCTGTCAATGTCCTGAGCCATTTCAGCCTTTCTCGTTAAAACAACTACTGTATTATCCTGAATCTGGGCAAAGCCCCCTTCTACATAAACAAAAGTCAGCTTGTCATCTTCATCTTGGACTTTTAAGGGTCCCTCTTTTAAGGTAGCGATAACCGGTGCATGATTGGCTAAAATTCCCAAACCGCCATAAACAGTATTCAAAAACACATATGTAACATCATTTCTTTTGACTAAGGATTTTTCAGGTGTCAGAATTTCCAGCTGCATTAGTTTAGCCATAATTTTAATCCACCTTCATATTTTTTGCCTTCTGCACCGCTTCGTCAATTGTACCAACCATGTAAAAAGCACTTTCCGGCAATTCATCATATTTTCCGGACAAAATCTCCTTAAAACCACGAATAGTTTCTTTCAATGGTACATACTTACCGGGAAAACCGTTAAATTGTTCAGCCACAAAGAATGGCTGACTGAGGAATCGCTGAATTTTTCTGGCTCTGGTAACAGTTTTTTTATCTTCTTCACTTAATTCTTCCATGCCTAAAATAGCAATAATATCCTGAAGTTCTTTATATCTTTGCAAAATAGCCTGTACTCCTCTGGCCACCTGGTAATGTTCTGTGCCGATGACTAAGGGATCCAGAATGCGGCTGGTAGAATCCAAGGGATCCACTGCAGGATAAATACCTAATTCAGAAATTTCCCTGGACAAAACCGTAGTAGCATCCAAATGGGCAAAAGTCGCTGCGGGAGCAGGGTCTGTTAAATCATCGGCAGGTACATAAACTGCCTGAACCGAGGTAATAGAACCTTTTTTGGTAGAAGTAATTCTTTCTTCCAAAGCACCGATTTCATTGGCCAGAGTAGGCTGGTAACCTACAGCAGAAGGCATACGTCCCAGTAAAGCAGACACTTCTGAACCTGCCTGAATGAAGCGGAAAATATTATCTATAAAGAGCAAAACATCCTGCCCGCCTACATCACGGAAATATTCCGCCATGGTCAGTCCCGTTAAGCCAACCCTCATACGTGCTCCGGGCGGCTCATTCATCTGTCCGTAAACCAAAGCGGTTTTATCAAGAACTCCGGAGCCTTTCATTTCGCCCCACAAATCATTGCCTTCACGAGTTCTTTCTCCTACGCCGCTAAACACGGAATAGCCCCCATGACCGGTAGCAACATTGTGAATCAGCTCCATGATCAACACCGTTTTACCTACACCTGCACCACCAAAGAGGCCAACTTTACCGCCTCTGGCATAAGGTGCCAAAAGGTCTACCACTTTAATGCCCGTTTCCATAATCTTTGCCTGGGTTTCCTGCTGGTCAAAAGCAGGAGCAGCCCTGTGAATAGGCCAATAAGCATCAGCTTTAACCGGTGTAGGATCGTCATCTACAGTTTCTCCCAACACATTAAACACCCTGCCTAAGCAGTCCTTACCTACAGGCACTCTAATAGGTGCCCCGGTATCCAGAGCCTTCATGCCACGAACCAAACCGTCCGTGGAACTCATAGCTACTGTTCTGACTATATTGTTTCCCACATGCTGAACAACTTCCGCAGTTAAGTGAATTTTCACACCCTTGCCTGCCACCCCATCAATTGTAATGGCATTATAAATTTTAGGCAAAGCACCTTCAGGAAATTGAATATCTATAACAGGTCCCGTAACTTGGACTATCTTACCCAGCTGTCCTTTAACTTTAGGCGCAGCTTGAGCAGCAGTCTGTTGTACCCTTTTATTTTCCATATCAGTCACTTAGTATTTCCTCCTTACTTCAACGCTTCGGCTCCGTTGACTATTTCATTGATTTCGTTAGTAATACTGGATTGTCTAGCTTTGTTGTAAGTAGTTTGCAACTTCTTCAACAAATCATCAGCATTATCCGTAGCCGAAGTCATAGACGTCATACGGGAAGCCAACTCACTGGCCGCTCCCTGCAAAAGAGCTGAATAAATTGCGCTGCGAATATAATATCTTGTTAAGTATGGCAACATTTCTGAAGCACTGGGCTCAAATATAACCCCGGTAAATTCAGCGGATTTCTCACTATTATTATCGTCGCCTTCCGGCGCCATTTGTTTATCTTTTACTAATTTTATCGGCAAAAGTCTTTCAGTAACAGGTAATTGAAATACGGCTGATTTGAATTTTGTATAAACAAGATTGACTTCGTCTACGTCACCATTAATAAACAGTTTTTCTGCAGCTTCAGCCACTTCATCTGCCTCGTCAAAGGTAGGATGGTTAGAAAAGCCGGAAAAGGAAGTTTTAACAGTATAGGCATTACGCCTAAGCTCTCCCTTGATTTTCATTCCAATGGCTATAAGAACGTCATTGTCCCTTCCCTTTAATTCAACTGCCAGATGTTTCATCACATTAGTATTATAGGCTCCGGCCAATCCTTCATCGGACCCAATAACCACATAGGCTCGTTTTAAGACTTTCCTCACAGCCAAAAGAGGATTTTGGCTGGCACTAAGCCCTGCCATAATCGAACCGTCGCTTAAAGCTGTATCCATAATGTCATGGAGTTTTTCTGCAAAAGGCTCACTGGCCAAGGCCAGTTTTTGAGCTAAGCTAAGTTTCGCCGAAGCCACCATGCCCATGGCTTTTGTTATTTTTTCAATATTACCGACACTTTTCATGTGGGTACGAATACCGCTTATATTAGCCATTTTATTCCTCCTTTACGGTAGGAACAAAGGAATCTTTAAATGCTTCAATATCTGCATCCAAAGTTTTCTTGCTTTCATCTGAAAGCTTATTGGTAGTTTCAATATCCGTAAGCAGTTGTAAATCGTTCATATTCATATATCTAAGCCATTCATCTTCAAAACGCTTAATATCTACCTTAGGAACATCATCCAAATACCCGTTGACAACAACATATAACGTCACTACTTCCTGAGCCTGGCTCAGAGGATGATATTGATTCTGCTTCAGCACTTCAGTAATACGCACGCCTCTGTCCAACTCTGCTTTAGTTGTTTTGTCCAAATCAGAACCGAATTGGGCAAAAGCTGCCATTTCTCTATATTGGGCCAGATCCAAACGCAAAGAACCGGCCACAGATTTCATAGCCTTGGTCTGAGCAGCACCGCCTACACGGGACACAGACAAACCTGCATTAATAGCAGGACGAGTTCCTTCGTTAAAGAGCTCTGTTTCCAGATATATCTGGCCATCAGTGATAGAAATAACATTAGTAGGAATATAACCGCTTACATCTCCGGCTAAAGTTTCGATAATAGGCAAGGCAGTCATGGAACCACCGCCGGCTTTCTCATTGCGCCGGGCAGAACGTTCCAGTAAACGGGAATGTAAATAGAATACGTCACCGGGATAGGCCTCACGTCCTGGTGGACGGCGGAGCAGCAGGCTCATGGTTCTGTATGCCACAGCGTGTTTGGACAAATCGTCATAGACAATCAGTACGTCTTTTTTCTGGTCCATAAAATATTCGCCCATAGCCGTTCCTGCATAAGGAGCCAAATACTGCATAGGTGCTGAGTCAGCAGCCGTAGCCGCCACAATAATAGTATGTTTTAGGCAATCATAAGATTTTAGTATACCGGCAAGTCTGGCCACAGAAGAAGCTTTTTGCCCAATTGCTACATAAATACAAATTACTCCTGTATTTTTTTGGTTTAAAATAGCATCAAGAGCAATGGCTGTTTTACCTGTGCCACGGTCACCAATAATCAATTCTCTCTGACCTCTGCCAATAGGCACCAAGGCATCTACGGCTTTAATACCTGTCTGTAAGGGAACCGTTACCGGTTCACGAGCAGCAATACCGGGAGCAGGACTTTCTATTGGTCTGTACCCTGCTGCTTTAATAGCTCCTTTAGCATCCAACGGTTCACCTAATGGATTGACTATTCTGCCCAGAAGACTTTCTCCCACCGGCACTTCCATTACTCTGCCGGTTCTACGGACAACATCTCCCTCTTCAATAGCAGATACATCCCCCATAAGGACAACCCCGACTTCATCAATCAATAAATTCTGCACCATGCCGATAACTCCGTCATGGAGCTCAACCAATTCACCACTCATAGCATTGCTAAGGCCTTTAACGGTAGCAATACCGTCTCCGACTTTTTCTACAATGCCAACTTCTTCTAAATCAGCTTTCGCCTTAAAATCGTCAATGCCTTTACTAAGAGCCTGAGCTAAACCTTGCGGTTTTGCTCCTTCTTTTCCATCCACATGAATTTGCTGCATAAGATTGTTAACCTGCTGCAGTTGGCTTTTAATGCTGGCATCAAAAATTTTATCCTCCAAAGTGACTATAATGCCGCCAATGATAGAAGGATCTACTTTTTTGTGTTGTATTTGGACTTGTCTGCCAAACTTTTGAGCTAATATATCAGTAATAGAGGTATATTCGTCCTCAGTAAGCGCTCTGGCTGTTTTGATATCCAGAGGAAGACAGGCATTTTGCCCATACTTAGCCACATCAGCAGCATTTACATGCAAAAAAGCAAGGCTTTTTTCTATTAAGGCTACATTTTTCTTCGTATCCATTCTGCCAATGCCTCCAAAAACCCTACCGGGTATGATGAGTTAAAATTATGCTTGCTTTTGCGTAAGAGCTTCATCTGTTAGTTTTTCAATAGCTGCACGATTCTCTGCAGAATCCAGTTGCTGTCTCATTAGTTTACCGGCTATTTGTGTACTTAAAGCAATCACTTCGCCTCTCACATCCTGCAAAGCTTGAGTTCTTTCCTGTTCAATTTGTTCCTTGGCTGCCGCCATAATATTTTCTTTGTCTTTTTGCACTTCTTGAAGCATAGTTTCATGCATGGTCTGGGCACTTTTGTTTGCCTTGTCGATGATTTCACTTGCTTCTTTTTTGGCATTAGCCAGTTGCTTAGTATATTCTTTCTTCAATGCTTCTGCATCCAGACGAGTCTGCTCTGCGGAATCCATATCATCAATAATCTTGGCACGTCTGTCATCCAAAGCCTTAAGTAAAGGTTTATAAGCAAACTTAGCCAAAATCACTAAAAGAATTATGAAATTAACTACCTGGGCAATTAACGTAAAATTCAAACTAACCATATTCTTTAACCTTCCCTCTTGAGCATCAATAATTATTTAGTTACAAAAGGATTGGCAAAGATCAGTACTATTGCAATAACAGATGCAATAATAGGGATTGATTCAACCAAGCCAATACCAATCATCATGTTGATCTGAAAGTTACGAGCCTGTTCAGGCTGACGAGCCATACATTCCAAAGCTTTAGAAGCAACTGCGGAATCGCCATGAGCCGCTGCCAAAGAAGCACCTACTCCTATAATGGCTGCTCCTATAATTGACGCAATTATGATATAAGTATTTTCCATTTTAACTTACCTGCCTTTCGTTTTTTATTCCTGCCTATAATTTTTAAAATTATGTTGCTATTATTTCTGTTCCGAGCGAAAAGCCGGGGCAATGGCAATAACCGTCAACATAGTGAAAATAAAAGCTTGTAAGAAACCAATAACTAAACTAAAGCCAATCCAAACATTAGGAACCAAAAAAGGAACCAGTTTATAAAGCACCTCTAACAAAATTTCTCCTGCCAGAATATTACCAAATAAACGTAAAGCCATGGTAACAGGCTTGGCAACTTCCTCCAGAATATTCAGAGGCAACATAATAGCAAAAGGCTCTATCAGATGTTTGAAATAAATCAGACCTTTTTGGGCAACCCCGTAAATATAAACTGTTACGGAAACCATTAACGCTAAGGCCAAAGGCACATTCACATCATTGGTAGGAGAAGAAAGGTGCACGCCTATTTGCGGCAGCATACCTATTTCGTTACCTACGAAAAGATATAAAAACAAAGTAATAACAAATGGTGCAGCAATACGTCTGCCTGCTACGCCCATATTGTTATCCATAAGGCCGTTTAACCATTCCACAAACATTTCCACTAAATTCTGTATACCACTGGGTATCTCTTTGATATTTCTGGTAGCGGCAAAAACTATAATAGCCACAATAGCCATAGTCAGCCAGGACATATAAAGAGTCTGCATATTAATAACTATGCCCGGATAAATTTCTTTAGGCATATATTCCAGGACTCCTCCTGAAGACGCAGCTTCCGCTATTCCCATATTATCAGCTCCTTCACATAAGCTCTTTATTTTTTTTGGAAAACAGCGCCATATTAAACATTAGCGCCAGATGCAAAAACAAATAACAAAACAAGGCCGGCAGAATATTTCCGTTCAATGCTTTTAACAAAAGGACCATCAGTACCATAGAACCCAAGCGGTACAACATGCTAATACGCATACCCCGTCGGGCTTTTTGGGGACTCTTGGGCATGCCTGTAACAATGGCCTTAAGAAAGAAAAAAGCGTCAGAAAAGCCTGCCAAAGCTCCTATTGCCATAGGAATAAAATAATTTCTATGCCAAAGCATGCCTAGCAGGCAAAAAATTGTGCCAGCAATTAACTGTCTAATAAATATCTTCTTAGCATTATTTTCGACATTTTCTTGTCTGACTACCATAATTTCCTCACTGGATATATTCTGATTATGCTTTGGTTAGTAGGAAACAATTATTTTTTGTTTTTTTCTCCTGTAAATTCGTCCATGGGCTCTACAGGATAACCGTGAGTGGTAAGCAAAATATTAACAATACGCTGAGCCGCTTTACCGTCACCATAAGGGTTTACTGCTTCTGCCATAGATTTATAATACTTTTCATCGACTAACAGTCTTGTGGTAGCAGCAAAAACATCTTCTTTGCCTGTACCTATTAATTTAACTGTACCGGCCGTAACAGCCTCAGGCCGTTCAGTGGTATTGCGTAATACCAAAACCGGTTTTCCTAAAGCAGGAGCCTCTTCCTGAATCCCGCCGGAATCAGTAAGAACTATATCTACTTTGGCCATTAAGTTAGCGAAGGGAGCATAATCCATCGGTTCAATTAAATGAACTCTGTCCATGCCACCTAAAACCGCTTCTGCAACTTTCCGCACTTCAGGATTTTTGTGCATGGGAAAGATAGCTTCTACATCTTGATGGTCAGTCAGGACTTCCCGTAAAGCACGGTAAACCTGACGCATAGGTGCCCCCAAATTTTCCCGGCGATGAGTAGTCATAAGTATTAATTTATTGTTGCCGTTCAGTGCCTTTTCCAAACCCGGATTATCAAATTTGTAATCTTTTTTTACCGTGGCTTGAAGAGCATCAATAACCGTATTACCTGTTACATAAATTGTATCTTCTTTCACATTTTCCCGCAGCAGATTATCCCGAGCCGTGGTGGTAGGTGAGAAGTTATAGTCAGCCAAAGAACCTGTCAGTGTTCGGTTCATTTCTTCCGGATAAGGTGAATACTTATTGCCTGTACGCAGACCGGCTTCTACATGACCAACAGGAATCTGCATATAAAAAGCAGCCAAAGCACCGACAAAAGTGGTCGTGGTATCACCATGAACCAGGACAATATCAGGTTTGCATTCCTCCAAAACTTCATGGAGACCATGAAGAGCTCTTTCTGTAATGTCAAAAAGGGTTTGTCCTGCAGTCATAATATTCAGGTCATAGTCAGGTTTAATCCGGAACAGGTTCATTACCTGATCCAGCATTTCCCTGTGCTGAG
Source organism: Acidaminococcaceae bacterium (assembly GCA_022653215.1). GTDB lineage: Bacteria > Bacillota > Negativicutes > Acidaminococcales > Acidaminococcaceae > JALCSJ01. The sequence continues at coordinate 5,330 of JALCSJ010000009.1, read as the reverse complement.
CTGTTACCGCCACAATAGGCTGAATATACTCAGGAAATTTTTGCATTTCCAAAATAACCGGGCACATTTTAATCGCTTCAGGACGTGTGCCAAATATTGTCATTACTTTTAACTTTTCCATAATGTACGCCTCTGTTTCTCTATCTTTCCTTTAAAATACCTATTTTTTTGGCTCCAATAAAAATCGCCACTAAAATCACTATCAGAAGGATAACTGCATAAATTCCTTCCATTTCTGTTAAAAGCACCGCACTCAAACACAAACCTGCACTGATAAGATACATAAAAATTACTGCCTGGCGCTGGGAAAATCCCATAGCTAAAAGTCTGTGATGAATATGCCCTTTATCCGGCTGAAAAATCGGTTTGCCGTTGAGATAACGTCTGGCAATGGCAAAGGCTGTGTCCATGATGGGCAGACCCAAGGCAATGGCCGGAACAATAAGAGCAATGGTAGCAGCACTTTTCACTGCACCATAAATGGAAATAGCTGCCAGCATATAACCTAAAAACAAGCTTCCTGTGTCACCCATAAAAATTGTGGCAGGATTAAAATTATAGCGGACAAAACCTAAAGTAGCTCCGGCTAAAGCCGCTGTAATGACAGCCACCGGATAGAGTCCCTGTTGGAGAGCCACCAGGATAATCGTAACCGAAGCAATAGCGCTGACTCCAGCCGCCAAGCCATCTAAGCCATCCATCAGGTTAACCACATTAGTAAAACTCACTACCCAAAATACAGTAAATGGTATGGATAAATAATCCAAATAGAAATAACCACCAAATGGGTTATTAAGCCATTCGATGCGTACGCCAAAGCCCACCAGCACAAGAGCCGCCACAATCTGACCCAAAAGCTTAGCCTTGGCAGTAAGCTGGAAAATATCGTCAGCAATACCCACAAGAGTAATAATGGTACCGCCTACCAGGATTCCTACCACATCTTTAGTTAACTGCATACATGTAATAGCCCCGGCCATAAAACCTAAATAAATGGCAAGACCGCCTAACCGCGCCATAATCGTATGATGAACTTTCCTGGCATTAGGTTTATCAACTGCTCCTAAGCGGAAAGCCAGTTTCTTTACATAGGGTGTCAACACCCAACTTAAAATTAATCCAATGGCAAATGCCAGTAAATATGATCGCACTGCAAAACCTTCCTGCGGACAAGCCGCTCTAATTCTTTACATAACTTTTCAAGCTATCACTATATTATATTACAAAAGCACTAATTCTACAATAAGTGTTCCAAAATGAACGTGTTATGCAAAAACGCAAAAAGCACGACCCCGAAAACATACTCGTTGACGTGCTTACTGACAGTCTGCTGCTAGTTTTCACCATGTTGCATCACATATCCAAAACTATTGCTAAGCAAAATTAAACACCACTCCTATTATAGCAGAAGCCGCTAAAAATGCCACAGGATGCACCTTTTTATACTTTTTGGTCAAATAGAACAAAATAACAGCTAAAATAATGGCTTTAATATTAAGGAATCCCCCCCAATTTCCGGTTCCCAAAGCCTTAACATTAAAAAGAGTGACTTTGGCTACAGAAATACCTGCTGCGGCAATCAATCCGGCAGAAGCAGCCCGCAGTCCATACATAACAGCCTTTACTATAGGACTGTCTCCGAACCGCTTTAAAAACTGAGCAACAATAAGAATAATAATCAAAGAAGGGAAAACCAAACCTACGGTAGCAACAATGCTGCCGCTGATTCCCGCCAAGTGATAGCCCACATAACTGGCCATATTAACCCCAATAGGCCCGGGTGTAGATTCTGAAACAGCAATCATATTAAGGAGTTCCATATGAGTAAACCAACCGGTTTCGTCACTCATTTTGGTCAGGAAAGGAATGGTGGCCATACCGCCCCCAATAGCAAAAAGTCCTGTTTTAGCAAACTCCAAGAACAATTTTAAATAGAGGTCCATTAGAGAGCACCTCCTATTTTCTTGGCGGCAAGTCCCACAATACCGGCCGCTACTACCAAATTAGCCGGAGCCGCATCTGTGAAGGAACTAAGCAAGAGTACCACCAGAAAGATAATAAAAGTCAACTTATCAATTACGGCACCTTTAAGGAGTTTCCAAACTGCGTTAAAAATCAGGACACATACGCAGACACGAATACCGGCAAAAGCGTTTTTCACCACTGCCAGTTCCGCAAAATTACTCAAAAAAGCAGCAATAATCGTGATAATAACTATAGAAGGAGAAACCACGCCCAAGGTAGCAGAGATGCCACCGGGAATGCCTTTTATCTTAGAACCCACAAAAGTTGCTGTATTTACGGCTATAACGCCGGGGGTACATTGGCCAACCGCATAATAGTCCGTTAATTCGTCATTAGTAGCCCAATGATACTTTTCTACTACTTCTCTTTGCAAAATAGGAAGCATGGCATAGCCGCCGCCAAAGGTTACTGCTCCTATTCTGGCAAATACCAGAAATAATTTTATGATTTCTCCCATGTTCTTCTCCTTTATACTATAATTTTTAAGTTTAACACTAGGTAAAAGCAAAGTAAATAGTTTCAAGATTTATATTATTTTAATACTTTTTTTCTAATATAACGCAACCTAAAAATCATGAATAAAGCGGAAAAGAAAATGCCGATAATGAGACCCTGCCAATAACCGAAAGGACCCTGTCTCATGTTTTGGTCAAGTAAAATACCTGTAGGCAGGGAAATACACCAATAGGCCACCAAAGAAGATAAAAACGTTGCTTTAACATCTTTGTAACCTCTAAGGATGCCCTGAATAGGTGCTGCCGTTCCGTCAAAAAACTGAAAAGCAACTGCATAAAGGAGGAATTGGGTTATTAGAGTTACCATCTGCGAATCTGTACTATATAATCCTGCGATCTGTTTTCTGGACACAAAAAGCAATACCGAAAGTCCCAAAGCAGTCATTAAGTTTGCGCAAATTCCTGTAATAGCATAACTGCCGGCGCCTTGGTAGTCTTTAGCTCCTACCCGAACCCCTACAATAATGGTTAAAGCCAGGGAAAAGCTCATTGGCACCATATAAAGAAGATTGGATAAGCTCATGGCCGCCTGATGAGCAGCTACGGCATCCGTTCCGTAATTTGCAATAAAGAATGCCACTACACAAAAGATACTGGTTTCGCAAAAAATAGCAACGCCCATAGGAATCCCAATGGCCAGGTGTTCTTTGATTTTACGGCTATCCAGCTTATACCACTGAAAAAGCTGGAGTGGTTCCATAACCTTTAATCTTCTGATAACCCAGACAAAGGCTATAAAAAGCAGCCAACAGGTCACTGCCGTTCCTGCTCCGGCCCCGGCACCGCCCATGCGAGGCAAACCAAATTTACCAAAAATCATAATATAGTTAAAAAATGTATTGACCGGAAAAGTAAGAAGCACCAGACGCATGGTCAATCTTGTAAAGCCCATGGTATCAACTAAAGAGCGTAAAATAATGGATCCGTAAAGAGGAATAAAACCCACGGACATAGTAACTAAATAATTAACAGCAATAGTGCGCACTTCCGATGTTATCGTCATTCTGTCCAAAATGTGGGGAAGAAGAAGATAACCGCCTGCTATAGTAATAATACCGAGGCACAGAGCCAGAAACATGCCATGAAATACAGCCTGGCCTATTTCCTGCTTTTTATCTGCCCCTCGCAGTTGAGCCACAATAGGAGTCAGTGCCATAAGAACCCCGGACAAACCTGTAAAAACCGGCATCCAAATATTGCCGCCGATGGCCACGCCTGCTAAGTCACTGTTCCCTGCCCTGCCGCTCATAACTATATCAAAAAAGCTCATACCGGAAATAGCCAGCTGTGTTACTAGGATGGGTATCATCACTTGTAAAATCTTTAATATTTTTGGACGAAAATCTGCAACAAAAATCATAATTCACTCCTGGTTAATATATTTCCTCGACTGGGCAATATTATTTGCCCGAAAAGTTCAACTGTTTTCTCTGTGACGTTTTGTGTAATGATACATAAGATAATTAGCCAAAGCATCTTTATCCGGAGTATCCGGTACCGCTTCATTCAGTTCTGCTACAATATTTTCTTCTTCTGAATAATAATAGGCCTTGCCGCCAAAATACCCCAAAGCATAAGGTTTATCCCATGGCAGGCGCAAATCTCTCCCCATAAAATCAGGTGGGGTTATTACGCCCATAAGAGCAAGCAAAGTCGGTGCCAAATCTTCCTGACTGGCATAATCCTCTGTTGCTAAATCTTCCAGCGGCTCTGGATTGCTGCTGACAAAAATTAAAGGAATGGGAGCCACACTCCGCTTATCAATTTCTTTATCCACCAGAGTTTTATACTCTCCCCCGGAATGAGGATTGTGGTCAGAAGTAATAACGAACAAAGTCCTTTTATCCATAAGTCCCTGTGCTTTTGCTTCCTTAAAAAAGTTTTCCAGTGTTTTATCCACCCAATACATACCACAAACTGTAATGGTTCCCTGGTCTCTGACTTCCGGAGGCATATTTTCATAGGAAATACCATAATAAGGATAAGGCTGATGCATATCTAAAGTTTTAGTTACCAACAATAGTTTGTCATCCTTATGCTCTGCTAAAAGGCGCAGTGTTTCTTTATACATAACATCATTGTGAAAGCCCCAGCCGCTGGCACCGGTATAGCCTTCCGCCGCTAAATCTTCTTTGGCTAAATATTCTTCCATGCCAAATTGTCTGGGATATTCCAGATACTCTTTATTGTAATACCGGCTGGAAGCATTGAGAAAAATTCCCTTGTATCCTGCTCCTTGAGCTGCCCTATACAAAGAGCCCTGGTTCTTGCCCGGCAAATCCTCATCATAAATTACTTGAGATCTAAAGGTAGCATTCAGTCCCTGCGTAGTAGGAACTCCTGTAGAATAGTAGTGACTGAAATGAGGCGTTTTGGCTAATAGTTTATCTAGAAAAGGCGTGGTTCCTGCCGGAATTTTTGGGTTATAAAAATGAAGATATTCCCTATGCACGGACTCCAAAACAAGAAGAACTACTCTATCATATTGAGCTTTGCCCGGTTTTGCATAAATAGGCTGGGGTACAATACCCATTTCTTTCAGAGTTTTCTTATCCTGGTCCGTCAAAACTCTTTCTTTAAAATCTTGAGGATTTTTTACGACTTTGTCTGTCTTAAAAAGAGCCCTGCCAACAAAGTTGACATTAACAGGTGTTGCCAGCATATCTCTTGCCGGCCGGCGACTTTTTTCCATGTCAACTTCTATATCCAGCCCCGACACCTGATCCAAACCCTGATATACAGCCATACTTAGTAGATTATAGGAAAGATTCAATCCCATTCCGAACATTA